>CAYGZI010000731.1:0-2792 GCA_964354245.1 uncultured Planctomycetaceae bacterium | reverse complement strand
CAAAGGCGTTCGTGGGACAGCTACGGGTGAAGGGGTTCGTGGTTGGGGGGATTGCGCTGGTCCTTTTCGTGATCTGGTGGGTGGTGTGGCGGTAGGCTACGCCCCCATTCGGTTTGATGGTGTGGAATGTTCTCGTCTCCCTTCGGGCTGGTGGATTTGTTGTTTCCACCAGCGCGGCCGGTGTCCGGATGAGTTTACGAATGCCACAAATCGCCGAGGTTTCCGGCCCGTCAACCGCGGCCTTTGTTAGGTCGAAAGGGGCCTGTGGGAGTCCAGGCTAGCACGAGTTTCCCGCGGATTCCGGCTTCTGCTACCGATCATTAGTTCTACGAAACGCACTACCGACTGCCGTGATCCGTCATGCAGGTCTTCGCCTCGCAGCGATGAGCACCCGGTCGATCTCTCCCGGGTAGATCACCCCGGCCAGACGTTCAGTCCGGTCGATCGTGGCGGGCGTGCCGATGGCAAGGTCCAGCGTCTTCTTCTTGCGGTTGGGAAAGGTGTGTTTGGCGTTGATGCCGTAGACCACCCTGCCGGCGAGCGAGTGGTCCCGGAGCGGCTAGCAGGCTTCAAGGAGGTCTCGCAGGACCAGTTTGCAGAGCGCGATCGAGTGGGCATCGCTTCGGGAATGATAGCGGTCCTGAAGGTGACGCGGCGTGGGCCGCGGCGGAACGAAGCGAAGAGGTCGCGGCGTTCATGGGTTTGTCTCCGCCAGGGGCAGGATATGGGGCGAGTGCAGCAAGCCCCCCATTGTAGTCGTCCGCGGGGCGTCAGCCCGGCCGCTGGCCTTGACACCGCATCGCGACATGGTAGACTAGACCCCGAAAGGGTGGCGAGAGAGGCCCGGGCCTGTGGCTCGGCCGTACGAAATTGCGTGTGGTTTGGCGGCGGTCTTCCAAGACCTTCTTGAAGGCATCTGTCACCGGCCTGCGATTTGTCTGCTTGCCCTTGGGTTACGAGTCTTTTTTCAGAGGGAGTGGCAGAGATGCCGCAAGGTACCGTCAAGAAGTTGGTTTCGGACCGGGGTTTCGGGTTCATCCGCGGGGAGCGGGGCGACGTGTTCTTTCACCATTCCTCCGTGGTGGGCACGAGCTTTGACCTGCTTCAGGAAGGCCAGACCGTCGAATACCAGATCGAACAGGGCAAGGGCGGCAAGGGCCCCCGGGCCATCGACGTGAAGCCCGTCTGAAGCGGGCTAATCGCCTCCCCGTTGCGCGGCGTTTGTCGGAGCCGTGCGCGGGGCGACTTTACCCGCGTCGGGAGACCTCCAGAGTCTTCAAGACTCCGGAGCTCGGCGATAAAAGTCTGCGCGAGGTTCCCGCAAGCTGTGCGCCTCCGAAGACTTCGGAAGTCTTGAAGACTTCGGAAGTCGCTTCGTTCGGGCACTTGGGGTCTGCGCCCGCTGCTACTTGGGGATCAGGGTGAGGCCGGCTTCTTGCCCTCCGCGGGCTTGGGCCCAAACGGCCCAAGCCCGGGGATGTAGAGCCGGGCGATCCGCTGCGCGATTCCGGCAGCGTTGGCGCCGTTGCAGTTGGCCAGCACGATCACGGTCACCTTGTCGTCCACGAATCGACTGATGGCCGTGGCGAATCCCGTGACGTGGGCCCCCGTGTGCGAAAGGCACCGGTGGCCGCGGACCGTGCCGATCCCCCAGCCGAACCCGTAGCCGGTGGGCTTGCCGCTTTTGAGCTTTGCGGGCGTCCACATCTGCTCCAGGCTGGATCGCTTCAGCAGCTTTTCGGTGTAGAGGGCGGCGTCCCACTTGGCCAGGTCGAGGACGGTGGACCGCAGCCCGCCGCCTCCGTAGCCCAGGATCGTCGGGGCCACGAACTCGCCGTTGCGGAGCAGTGCCCGATCGCGCCGGTAGCCTGCCGCGCGGTGGGGGATGATCTCCGAAAGGCTGACGACCCGCGTTTGGTCCATCCCCAAGGGATCGAAGACCCGCTCGCGCAGGAACTCGCCGTAGGACTTCCCGGTCGCCTTGCGGACGATCATCGCCAGGAGGTGATAGTTGGTGTTGCTGTAGGCGTACTTCTCGCCCGGCTCGAAGTTGAGCGGACGCCGGGCGGCGGCCTTGAGCACCTCCTCCTCGGCGACGTCGAGGCGGAGGCTGGCGGTCGGCTCGTTGATGAAGTCCTTGATCCCCGAGGTGTGCGTCAGGAGGTGGCGCACGGTGATGTTCTTCCACCGGTCGGTCGGGACTGCCAGGTGCTTGCCGATCTTATCGTCCAGCCCGACCTTGCCTTCTTCCACGAGCATCATGATCCCCGTGGCGGTGAACGACTTGGTGAGCGACTGGAGCTGATAGACGGTCTGGGGCGTGGCCGGAACGCCGAGCTCGACGTTGGCCAGCCCATAGCCTTGGGCCAGCACCACCTGTCCGTCCCGGACGACCGCCAGCGACAGCCCGGGGATCCCCTGCCGCTCCATTTCCCACTTCACCAGCTCCTCGACGCGCTCGGCCTGGGGATCCGGGGACTTGGCCGGCGGCACGGCCTGGGCACCAACGGTCGCCGGCCCAAGCATCGCCGCGGCGAGGAGAAACAGAGGCCCCGTCAAGACTCCGCAAATACGCATCGATTGTCTTCCCTCGGTCTGATTGCCCGGGACGATTGAATCTTCGGTCGCCCAATCGTACCATGCCCGGCCGGGGCCACGCGGCCCTTAGCGGCCGGCCAAAAATTACACGGGATTTGACGGAAGTCCTTGCGGGGACACGGTTACTTGCGTCTCGTGAAATCTCCTTGTGTCCTATTCGCGTTGCACTACCGGAAAGGTCAGCCATTCCCAAA
>CAYGZI010000730.1:0-2796 GCA_964354245.1 uncultured Planctomycetaceae bacterium | reverse complement strand
GTTATACTAGCAGGACACCACTGTCGGGTGCTCAAAGGGAAGGTAGCCCCATGAACCTTGTTGGCAAGATTCTCACCGGGCTGATTGCGCTATTCAGCATCGTCTTCATGTCGCTCGTGCTGATGGTCTACGCCACGCACAAGAACTGGCGGGCCCAGGCGGAGGCGGTGGAGAAGCAGCGCGACCAGCTCAAGACGGAAAACACCGCCCTGACGACCAAGCTGGGCGAACAGAAGAAGCAGTTCGACGAGGACAAAGCGGCCGCGGACAACGCCAGGCTCGCGGAACAGGAATGGCGAAAGACCCTGGAACAGAGGAATGCCGAGCAGCAGCAGACGCTGGACAAAACGGACAAACAGTTGACCACGGCCCTCACCACGCTCGACACCACCCAGAAAAACGCGACCGACTTGATCGCCCAGGTCCACGGCGGCAAAGACAAAGACGGCAAAGATCACAAGGGACTCCGCGCCGATCTCAAGGACGCACAGCAGCAACACGAGGCCTGGCTCAAGAGGACGCTCGCCCTCCAGGACCAGGTCCAGGCGCTCCAGAACGTGCTCGGCACGCTGAAGTTCCGCGAAAGCGGCCTGCTGGCCGACGCCGTGAAATACCGGAGAATTCTGGAATTGAACAACATGTCGCTCAACCCGGAGGCCTACGTCAAGGTCGCCCCGGTCGGCCTCAAGGGCCGCGTGACCGCCGTGGGCGCCAACGGCCTAGTCGAGATCGACGTCGGCAGCGACGCGGGCCTCAGACCCGGACAGTTTCTGCAGGTCTCCCGGGCCAGCAGCTATGTCGGCAAGCTTGAAGTGGTCGAGACAAAGCCCCAGGTGGCGGTCTGCCGCATCCTCCCGGAATTCCGAAGAGGCCCGATCCAGAGGGACGATTATGTCGTCGCGAGCAACTGACTCCGGTAAGCCGTCGGGGCCCTTCCGCAAGCCGCGCGCCGACCTCTACACCATGATGCTGCTGGTGGCGCTCTTGGCCCTGGTGATCGGCACGGTGTTCCTGTATCTCGAAGTTCAGAGGCTGGAGAGCCGGGCGCAGGCCCCGGGGCCGTCTGGAGACGTTTTGACCGCGGTTGGCGCCGCGATCGGCTTTCAGCTAGCAGTCGTCAACTCGATCGGAGACCTCCAAAGTCTTGAAGACTTCGGAAGTCTGCTTGAGACTTAGAAACCACGGTAGGTTGAATTTCCCTCTCTGGGCCGACTGAGCAAGGATGCTCAAGCGACTGTTGGATCACTTCCGCTCGGACCTGGCCGTCGATCTCGGCACGGCCAATACCCTGGTGAGCGTGGCCGGCGAGGGGCTCGTCTTGGATGAGCCCTCGGTCGTGGCCGTCCAGAAAGAAACCCGCCGCATCCTCTCGGGCGGGTGCGCCGTGGGCCACCTCGCCCGGCAGATGTGGGGCCGCACCCCCGATTCCATCGCCGTGGTGCGCCCGCTGGCCAACGGCGCGATCGCCGACTTCGAGCTCTGCGAGGCCATGCTCCGCTACTTCCTCCGCAAGGCCCAGCCCCCGGGGCTCCGACTGAAGCCGCGGGTCCTGGTCACGGTCCCCGGCTGCGCCACGCCTGTGGAGAAGCGGGCGGTCTTCAACAGCGTGCTGCGGGCCGGGGCGCGCCAGGTGTTTCTGGTGCAGGAGGCCCTGGCCGCGGCCATCGGCGCGGGACTGCCCGTGGCCGAGCCGACCGCGAGCACGGTTTGCGACATTGGCGGCGGGACCACGGAGGTGGCGGTGGTGAGCCTGGCCGACGTGGTGGCGGGCCGCTCGATCCGCACCGGCGGCGACCAGATGGACCAGGCGGTGGTCGATTATCTCCGCCGCCATTACAGCCTCCGGATCGGCCCGGCAGCGGCGGAGCGGCTGCGCATCGACGTCGGCAGCGCCGCTCCTTTGGAGGAGGAACTCACGGCCGAGGTCCGCGGACTGGATACCGCAAGCGGCGTGGCCCGCAAAGCGACGATCACCAGCGAAGAAGTCCGCGAGGCCCTGGCCGAGCCGCTGGAGGCGATCGTCGAGGCGGTCGCTGAAGCCGTGGACCAGTGCGGCCCCGACCTGGCCGCCGACGCCTTGGACAACGGGCTGGTGCTATGCGGCGGCGGCTCGCTGTTGCGCAAGATCGACCGCTTCCTGGCCGAGCGCACCGGACTGCCGGTCCGCATCGCGCCCGAGCCCTTGACCACGGTCGCACGCGGCGCCCTGATCTGCCTGGAGCACCTCGACCGCTGGCGGCCGATCCTGCGGTCCAGCGACGAAGACGTGTGAGAAAGGATGAGGGATGAGGGATGAGGGATGAAGGATGAGGGACGGACGGCGGAATACTCTGTTCAGCGGGCGGGTAGTCGCAGTCGATCTCTAAGCGAGACTTCGTTCAAGGAGAAAGTAGTCAGTAGGCAGCAGGGCAACCCTCACCGCTCCCCCCTCATCCTTCATCCCTCATCCCTCATCCTTCATCCTTCATCCTTCATCCCTCATCCCTTCCCCCATGCCTCCCTTCGACTGGCACCAGTTCCGCCGCGACCGGCAATCCAAGCCGCCGGTGATCGACCCGCGGCGGCGCCTCCGGATCTGCCTGGGGGCGTTTCTGGCGGCGCTCGGGGTGATCTTCGGGCGCATGGTGCAGTTGGAATGGACCCAGGGGGCCGGTTTCCGCGAAGAGGCCGCCAAGCCGCCCGTGCGGCAGCAGGTGGTGGACGCCGTGCGCGGCCGCATCCTCGCGCGCGACGGCGCCGTCCTGGCCTGCGACCAGGCGGTTCAGGCCCTGGCGGTCCACTACCGGTATCTCCAGG
>CAYGZI010000729.1:0-2800 GCA_964354245.1 uncultured Planctomycetaceae bacterium | reverse complement strand
ACGTCTCCTCCCCTCTCCCGCTTCGGGAGAGGGGTCGATCCATCCCTCCCCTCTCCCTTTGGGAGAGGGGTCGGGGGTGAGGGCACGTCGCCGCCGATCTCCGCGCGGAACTTGCGCGGCCCGATCGCCACGTCGCTCGTCTGCGGCGTGAGTTTGGCTTTGGCAAGCTCCGGGGTGAAGGGCTGCATTGCCAGACCGTGGTGCGAGACGGCCCAGAGCTTGTAGAAATCCTCGTGACAATCGCGGCAGCTCTTCGAGCCCACGAAGCCCGGCTTCTGGCCGCCCTTCCCGTCGCCCGGTCTCAGCTCGGCCGCGGTATCTTTCAATCTCTCCCCATGCGCAGGTTCAGCCTCCGTTGCCGGCCGGCAGCCCGACGCAACGAGCAACAGCGGCATCAACGCCCTGAACGTCCTGGCGATCCCCATGCCACGTACCACGACCGCGCCCCAGTGCGACCGCTTCGCAAGAAGCAGTGCTGCTCATAAGCGTAATGCACTGCTTGCCTTACGGCAAGCAGCGGCACGCGGCTCCAAACAAAAAAGCCCACGGGCTGCAGCCCGTGGGCTTTGGACGCGCGAGAGCTGGAAATGTCCCACAAGGTTGGGGCAGCAGTTGGACTGCTGCCCCGGCGGCGGGTGCGGCAGTACAACTGCCGCACCAACCCCGCGGTCCTTAGTTCCTCTTATCGCCTGGGCTCCTCGCGCGGCTTGGGCTGCTCGCGTGGCCGGGGCTCCTCGCGGCGCCTGGGCTCGTCGCGTGGCCGCACCTGCTCGCGCAACTCGTCGATCTGGCGCTGGAGCGCGCGGATCTGCTCGCTTAGCTCCCGGAGCATCGCCTCAGGCGGGCCGGGGGGCTGCGGCGGCTGCGGCGGTCCCATTCCCGGCGCACCCGGCCGCACCGGGGCGCCCGGCATCATTCCACCACGCGGCGCCATTCCCGGCATCCCCCCTGGGGCGCCGGGCATTCCCATCGGCGGGCCAAAACGCACTCCGGGCACCGGTCGGCCCTGGAGGATCGCCTCGCCTTCGCGGGCCAGGCGCTCGGCCTGATCGGGCAGGCCTGCCGCGTGGAGGTTCTCCACCGCGATCTTGAGGTGCTTCATGCGGCGCTCGCGCTCCTCGGGTGGGAGCTGCGGCATCGGGCCCGCGGGTGGCCCCACCAGCCTGCGCTTGATCTCTTCGCCTTCGCGCTCGAGCTGCTCAGCCTCCTCGTGCTTGCCGGCTTGCTTCAGCTCGCGGATCTTGCGTTCCAGTTCTACGAGGCGACGCACCAAGTTGGCCCACTCCTCGGGCGGGATCGGCGGTCCGCCGACGCCCACGGCCATGCCGCCCACATTGATCTTGACGCCCTTGACGCCGCGCACCTGCGGCGGCAGTCGCTCGGTGATTTCGGCGATCTCGCGGCGGACTATTCCCAGCGCCTCCCGAAGTTCCTTGGCCTCGGGGCTATCGGGACGCTCCTTGACTCTGGCCTCCATCACCCGGGCCTTCTGCTCCAGTTGGACCCGCTTCATCATGAGTTCGCGGACCTCGGGCCCCATCGCGCCCGCCCCCGGACGCCCTACGTTCCTCGAGATCTCCTCGATCTGCTCTCGGATCAACTTGATCTTCTCCTGCTGCAGTCTGACGCGCGGGTGGTCGGGCCCGAGGTTGAGGTCGGCCTTCAGTTCGGCCTCCAACGCGCGGAGCTTCTCCTCCAACTGCTTGCGGCGCTGTTGGATTTCTTCGCGGGCGCGGGGATCGAGCTGGGCGGTCGCCTGCACTACGATCGCGTGCGCCTGCCCGCCGGGCTCCGTCTGCACGGTGATCACGTGCGGCTGCCCGCCGGGTTTTGCCTCAATCACCGTCTCAATCACCCGGACTTCCTGCCGCACGGTTTCGTGCCGCACCTCCTTACCCTCGTTCTGGACCGCCGCGGGCTTGTGCTCCGGCGGCTTGGGAATCTCCTGGGCCGGGGCCTGCGACGCCGAGCCCCAAAAGGCCGTCACCACCATCGCGGCCAGCGAGTGCCGCCATGAACTCTTCCACACGCTCATCGTCGTCTCTCCTTCAGAAAAGAAAGCCTGGGGACGCGCCCAGGCCGTGGACAGAACCGACACCACAACCAACACTACCGGTAGAACCATGCGGGCGGCCTTCAAGCCGGCCCGGGCGGGCATACGGCCCGCACACGCTTTGAGACTCAAGAGCCGCTCCACGCGGCGCCCCAACCCGGAGCGGAACCCATTGCCCTGAAACGAAAGCCAACCCAATCGCCGCGGGCAGACCAGGCGCCGCCCCAGGGCGACCAGGCAACTCGCCAGGGCGTCGGGCCCGCCGGGGACCAAGAGGCTCGCCTCGTCGGCGGCCGTCTCACTGGCGGCCCGCAGCCTGCTCCGCGACCACCAGACCGCCGGATGCCACCACACCAATGCGCAGGCCAACTCGGCCAGGAGTTGCCACAGCGGGTCGCGGGCGGCCAGGTGGGCCAGCTCGTGGGCGAGCATGGCCTCTTGCTCCTTGTGGCCGAACCGGTCCCAGAAGCCCGCCGGCAGGACGACCGTGGGGCGCACGATCCCGAAAGCCACCGGCACGCTCAGTGCGGCGTGCTCCAAGACGCGCACGCGGCGCCGCAGACCCACCCGGCGAGCAATCCGCTCCACGCAAGACCGCGCTTCGGGCTGCACCGCTCCAGACGGGAGGGCGCGAATACGCGATAACGCCAAGCGGGCCCACGCCGTGCGGACCAGGACCAGCAGGGTGCCGATGGCCCAGACCGCAGCGGGCCAGAGGGGCGAGGGATGAGGGGCGAGGGATGAGGG
>CAYGZI010000728.1:0-2819 GCA_964354245.1 uncultured Planctomycetaceae bacterium | reverse complement strand
GGCCAGATCCTCAAGCCACTGCTGCGGCGCCCGAGACTCGTAAAACGCCCGCTCCTCGCGCTCGGCCGCCGCGCGGATCTGCCGCTTCAAGGCGGGGCTTTCCACGACGACAAAGTGCCACGGTTGGAGGTTCGCGCCGCTGGGGGCGGTGGCGGCCGCGGCCACGCAATCGCAGATGGCCTCGCGCGGCACGGCCCGGTCGGAGAACGCGCGCACGGAGCGGCGCCGCCGCATCTCGGCCAGGAACTCGGCGGCCCGCTCCTGCACGACGGCCGGGGGCCGCGCCTGGTAGTCGGCAAGCGGAACCATACGCGGTGCGTTCATTTCCTCGGCTCTCTCTTGAGGATGAGCAGGAACTGGCCCTTGCGGGTCTCGAAGGTCGCTGGCCGCACTTTCTGGGGGCTGACGCACCACTTGAACGTGTCGCCTTCCAGGGTGTAGATGCCGACGTACGCCTGCTTGCGGCCCCGCGGGAGCGTCTTGGCAGCGTCGAGATGGCGGAAGCTTGCGTCGAGCTGGAGCGTGTACTCGCCCTCGCCATGGTCGATGCGGTCGGACCCCTTAATCTCGATTCCGCGCATCGTGCGCTCCTCGATTATCAACTCCAGCTTCACGGGGCCCCGGTCCGGGTTCTCCCCCCTTCCCTCCACGGTGAAGCCCTTCCACACGCCAACGAACTTGGCCCGTTCTTGGGCCTCGCTGGGCGCTTTTGCACCGGCGGCAAGCGACGTGCTGACGCAGGCCCCGGCCACGATCCACAGAGCGATTCGGAGAGACAACGGGCGTGCAGGCAATTCCATGGTTGATGCTCCGAGCTGGGGACTCTCAGAGAACTGGTGCAACGAGGCCAATCGGCAGGAGGCCGAACGTCGAGTGTAGCCCGTCCTTTATCGCATTGCCAGCACTTCCCAACGGCGGTTCTCTACCCTATCCTGAGTCCCATGCCTGCCGGACTCTTCAACGACCTGACCGACATCTACGAGGCCATGATCGACTGGCCCAAGCGCCTGGCCCACGAGGAGCCGTTCTACCGCCGTCTGTTCGAGCGCGTCGGGGTCCGGAGCGTGGTGGACGTGGCCTGCGGCACGGGCCGCCATGCGGCCATGTTCCACTCCTGGCAACTGCGGGTCGAAGGCTCGGACATCAGCCCGGCCATGATCGAGCGGGCCCGGGGCCACTTCGGCGAGCCGCCGGGCCTGCGCTGGGTTGTGCGCGGCTTCGACGCGCCGATCGAACGGATCGAACCGTTTGACGTGGCGATCTGCGTGGGCAATTCACTGGCGCTGGCGCCGGACAAGCCGGCGGTCGAGCGGGCCATAGCTCAAATGCTCTCAGCGGTCAGCCCCGGCGGGGCGATCGTCGTCCACGTCTTGAACCTATGGCATCTGCCCGACGGTCCCTGCGTCTGGCAGAAATCCAAACGCACCACGCTTCCGCAAGGCGAGGCGCTGATCCTCAAGGGCGTCCACCGGTGCGGCCCGCGGGAGTACGTGGAGCTGATCGTCACTGAGCCGTCCGGCGGCAAGCCGCTCTACAGCGAGTCGGTGCCGCTACTCGGGCTGGAGGCGGCCGAGCTGGAGGAAATGGCCCGTGGGGCCGGGGCCGCTCAAGTGGCTTTCTTCGGCGGCTATCAAGACCAACGGTATCAGCCGCAGAAGAGCGTGGACCTGGTGATGGTTGCCGACCTTGCCGCCTTCTCCGCGGGCGACGCGTCTGCGCCGACGGCCGCCTCAGGCTCCGCCGACTGGCCCGGCCGGTCCGTCCGCTCCAACGGGCCCGCGGCGCCGCGGCGGGTTCGCGGATAGAACAGCTCGATCGCCGCCCGGAATTGCTCCAGACGCGGCGGCGTCTTCATGCGATCGGCTTCCGAGCGGAACTTCGCGTCCAACTCGTAGACCTGGTGGCGCCCGTTGGGCCAGCGCACCGTCGCGATGTCGTTGACCTCGTTGAGCAACTGGTAGACCCGGGCGCGGGTCAAGCCCATGTTGCGCGCGACCTGGCGCACGCTGGTGACCCGGGCATGGAGGCCCAGCCGGTTCTCGGCCAGGCTGACGATCTGCGGGTTGGCGTCGATGCGGACTTGCGCCAGCAGCGGCTCGACGAACCGCGTGAGGAGTTCCTCTTCGCCGGGAATGCCCGGCAATTGCAGGTTCCGCCCCACCCAGGTCTCCACGGCATCGATGTGGCGCGGGACGAGGCGTAAGACGAGGTGCTCCTGCGGGCCCACGCCGGCGATCAGGGAGTGCAGGGCATGAAAGACCTCGAGGATCGCGCGGACCCGCTTCTCGCCGTGGGTCCGCGAGCCGCGGATCTCGTCCAGAGACATGCTGGCGTAGTGTTCCAGGGGCCGGTTCCAGATCACCCGGGTCATCTGCTTGAGGCTCGGGGCGAAGCGGCCCAGGGCCTCGCCGCCCAGTCCGTGACGAATCGCACTGGCCCGCCACTGCCCCCAGACCACCTCGGACACGGCGGCCGGGTCGAACCCGTTGGTCGAGGCGGCCTTCGCCCGGTCCTGCGCCTCCACTTCGGGGACCGACGGATCGAGGGGTAGCACCGTCGCGTCGGTGTCGGCTGCCCGGGCCAGCAGCTTGATCAGCGAGCGGATCTTCTTGGAGCCGATGCCGGGCGTTGCGGCCAGCTCGGCAAACGGGGTGTCCAAGAGGTCGCGGAGCTTGCGGCCCATCAGCGCCAGCGGCAGGCGTCGATCGGTCGGCAGGGCCCAGTAAACCAGGGGCCTATCGAGGTGCGCGGCATACTGCTCGGTCAGCAAGAGCTTGCGCAGGTGCTCGAATCGACCGATCACCTGGAGTTCTTCGACG
>CAYGZI010000727.1:0-2829 GCA_964354245.1 uncultured Planctomycetaceae bacterium | reverse complement strand
CGCTTGCGGTGAGAATAGCATGGCGACCAGCTAGCGGGGTGTACTGCTGCTGGAAGTGTAGTGGTCGCACAACGGCAAGTGCATACGCGGGGGTTGCGATGAGTCGGATTCTGGAAGCGCTTCGGCGCATCGAAGAGACCGTGCGCGAGGAATTTAGCGTGCCGCCGGCCGCAGATGCGGGCGGGCCGCGTGCCGAGGAGTCTAGCCTGTCGCGGGACCATGACGGCAACGTGGGCGGCGTGCCTTCGCCAGGCGTTGGTGCGTCCGTCGGCGCCGATGGCGAGGCAATCGTCGCCGTGCCACCCAGCCAAAGCGACGCAAGCGTCTTCGTGCCACCCGACCCCGTGGCAGACCTCGCCGTGCCACCGGCCCCTCCGCCCGAGGCGCAGATCGTCTATTCGCTGGAGCGGGCGAGGTTGCAGCGGGACGACGCGCGGGCCGATCCGGAGCCGGACCCGCGGTTTGAGAGGTTGGCGGACCTTGTGGTGAGGGGATCTCCGCCGGGCGGTCACGCCGTGCTGATGCTGACCAGCCCCGGGACCGGAGAGGAGAAAACTCGCGTGACCGCCGCCTTGGCCGAGGCGATTGCTGCGCAGACGACCGGGGAGGTCTTGGCCGTAGAGGGGGACTCTGGCCCACCGCGGCTGGCCGCGCTTCTGAAGAGCGGCGACGGGGGTGCGTCGAGCGGGGCCGGAGGCCTGGCCGGGGTCTTGGCGGGCGAAGCCGCTTGGCAGGGTTCCGTGCGTCGGACGCCGTGGAAGCGTCTGGACGTCTTGCCGGGGATGAAGGTCGCGGGGGGCGGAGCGGCGATGGGGACTGCGGACGTCGCCGCGTTGCTCGACGAGCTGCGGTGCAACTACCAGTGGGTCCTGCTGGATGCGCCTTCCACGGCTTGTCCGGAGACGATGTCCCTGGCCCGGCTCTGCGACGGGGTGTTGGTGGTGGTCGAGCTGGGGCGCACCAGGCGCCGTGCGGCGCAACAGGCGGTGGAGCTGCTGCGGGACAGCGGGGTCAACGTCCTCGGCTGCGTGGCGACCGGCGCGTGAGCGTCACTGCACCAGGCGGACCTTGGGGCTGGTGATGATCTTCTGGAAGATGTCGGTGAGCCGCTGCTCGTAGTCGGCGGGATTGCCGCTGCCGCGCGATCCTTGGCCGTTGTCGTCGGCCGTGCCGCCGAGCCGGGCCAGGCGGTCCATGAAGTCGTAGTCGGTTCCCAGCCCGACGCCCACCGGAAAGACGGTCCAACGGTCGCGCTGCATCGAGAGCGTCTGCATCAGGGCGGCGTCGTACGGGTACTTGCCGCTCCCGTAGAACTCCGATTTGGGATTGGCCTGAACGAACTTGTTGATGGTGGAGTTGCTGCTGGTGTAGAGATTGGGCACGCCGTCGGTGAGCAGGACGACCACCTTGTTGGTGAAGTTGCGCCCTTGGCCGCCGCTGTTGCGGGGTTTGATGTGGTCCCGCGCGGCGGTCAGACCCGCTTCGGTGGCCGTGCTGGAACTAAGATCTCCGACGGCTTGGAGGCCGGTACACGCCTGCATGGCGGCATCGTAGTCGCCGGTGAGCGATTGCTGGAGCACGGGGCCGCCGCCGGTGAGCGAGTCGAAACTGACCACCGAGACCCAATCCCGCTGACTCAGGTCGGGGATGCTGGAATTGCGCTCCTTGACGACCTGCATGGCGGCGATCAGGGCCCGCCGGGCGGCGTGGACCGGCTGCTCGCGGGGCGGGAAGTAGAAGGTTCCGCCGGCCGTGTCCTCGGCGTGGAAGGGACAATACGGGCTCTGCCGCGAGAGGGGCGTATAGGCCGTTGAGACGGGCTTCAGGTCCCGGCCGAAATCGAGCATGAACTGTACATAAGTCACGTATCCGAGCTTGTTGCGGTAGCTCGCCGGGACGCTGCCGCTGGCGTCGGAGAAGGTGCTGGTGTTCGGATTATTGAATCCGGTGATCCGGTCGGTGGCCTGATTGACGGGAATCGTTCCGCGATTCTTCGGCGGAGTGCCCTTGCCGGAGCTTCCGATGCTCACCGGACTCACCAGGTAGTCCAAGTACCTCTCCCAGTAGGCGTAGTTGGCGGAGCTGCTTGGCGTGGGCTTGGCGTTGGGCATGGCCGCGGCGATCTGGTAATCGATGATCGCGGAATAGGCCTTCTGCTTGCGGACGGATTCGCCGTCCGAGGACGAGACGCGGTACTTGGCGGGGACGGTGGCGGGGGTGAGGGGGCCGCCGTCCTTGGTCAGCTCGGCATACGCGTAGTTGTCCTGGGCAACGCCCCAATACTGGCCGATGTGCTGGGTCGCGCCCGGATAGGCTCCAAAGCCGAAGTCCTGGAAGATCTGCTGCATCAGGTCATTGCCGATGGTGGGATAGCCCTGCGGTCCGAAGGTCTTGTTGATCTCCCCGGTGGCCCAGCAGGGCTCGGCGTCGTCGTTCATGGACCCGGACAGGTCCACGACGAAGGCGATGTCGCGGGGATTGGCCATGGCCACGGCCGACGCCCGGCTGGCGAAGGAGTCCTGGCCGAAGATGCGGCCGAAGAAGAGCGGGGCCTGACCCCCGGCCGATGCGTCGCGCCGCGCGGTCACGCGGACGGCGTTGCCGGCGGTCGTGCCGGGAGTGAACTTGCGCGTGACGGCGTCCCAAGTGCCGAATTCGACGTCGGAGTCTTGGACCTCGACCGGCCTGCCCCCGGCCATGTGATAGTGGGCGTATTGCTTGGCCACGGCGATTGTGTCGGCCGGGAAGCCGCTCATCTGGGACACCGCGGCCATGGCGGCGGAATCGGCCGCGACCTGCAACTGGGTCCGGGTCAGCATGATGAAGCCG
>CAYGZI010000726.1:0-2829 GCA_964354245.1 uncultured Planctomycetaceae bacterium | reverse complement strand
TGAGAAGTGAGAAATGAGAAGTGAGAAATGAAAAGTGAAAAATGCAAAGGGTAAGTTGGAGAGGGGATTGTGATTCTGCACCCTGCATTTCGCACTTTGCACTTCTCATTTCTCACTTCTCACTGGCCCGTATCGGTCGCGCCGGTTTCGCACGACGATGGAGGCAGAGTAATGCAATCCAGGAGTGCGTGGCTCGCATTGGCGATGGTGGGCATAGGGACGGCGCCGGCCTGGGCACAGCCGGCGGTGGCCGTGCAGTTGCCCACCTATTCGTTCTTCGGCACCAACACCACCGTCTCGGTCCCGGACCGCGGCAGCGTGTACCTGGGCGGCGTGAACCGGGCCCAGTCCGGCTTGAACGAAGCACGCTCGCCCCTCTTGCCGTTTGCCCCGTTCCGCAACCGCGGGCTGAGCACGGGCGCCAGCGCGGCGGGGGCGAGCGTCTCGGTCTACATCCACGACTTCGAGGCGATGGACCCGTACTGGCACGGCCTGCCTTCCTCGGGCGCGGCGTTGGCATCGGGCGGCGGGCCGGGGGTGGCTGGGGCAAAGCGCAGCGTGCCCCAGCGCTCGACCGCGTCTTCGCGCCCGCTGGTCTTGAGCCCGGCCGAGCTTGCCCGGCAGCAGCCGGTTGCACCGGTCGATCCGCAGCAGGAAGCGGAGAACCTCTTCGCGCTCGGCACGGAGGCCCAGTCGCAAGGGAATCTTGGGGCCGCGAAGGTCTTCTACGAGATGGCCGCACGCCGGGCGACGGGTGAGCTGCGCACGCAGGTTCTTACTCGACTGGAGGTCGTCAGTCCGTCGCGGCAAGGCACCCGCGCAATTGGGAGAGACGCGCCGCGCAAGCGCGGCGGCTAAACCGTTTCAGCCCGCTTCGCGCCGGGAGCGGCCGCCCGCCATCTGCCAGTGCGGCGCCGGCAGGACGCTGGGCCGCGGAATGGCCAGCGGGCCGACCAGCCCATCGGGCTGGTCGTCCCACGCGTGGGCGGCGATCTTGGCGAGGATCCGCTCGGCCAAAGCGACCGCGTCGCGGCCTTGCTCGCCTGAGACGCGGGGAGCACGCGAGTTGCGGATGCTCTCCACGAAGTCGTTGAGCTCCAAGAGCAGGGCATCGACCGGCTCGGCCTGTCTCTGCTGGCGAGGGAGCAGTGCTGCGAGCCGCTGGGCCCTTTGCTCCGGGTCTTGCGCCGCGAGAGCGGCCAAGTCAAGACGCCGATCCACCAGCGCGGCGTCGGGGCGCACGAGCGTGCTGGTCCGCGCGGCCAAATCGACGGCTGCAAACGCCCGCGGCGTCCAGATCTGCATGCGCCGCATTGCTTCGTAGCTCACGCGCGACGCGCTTAAGACCGCCACGCACCCGCATTGGAACTCCAGGCGGGCGTTGGCCACGTCCTCGTGGGCACCGAGCACGGAAAGGCCCAAGGCATCGACCTTACGGACCCGCGAGCCGACCATCGAGAGGACGAGGTCGATGTCGTGGATCATCAGGTCGAGCACCACGCCGACGTCGGTGGAGCGGAAGCTGAACGGCGCGGCCCGGACGGCCTCGATGTACTTGGGATCGGACAGCTCCGCGCGGATCGGGTCCAGCGCGGGGTTGAACCGCTCGACGTGGCCCACCTGGAGAACGACGCCGCGGCGCTGGGCGGCGCGGACCAGCTCTTGGGCCTCGGCGGCGGTGGCACAGAGCGGCTTTTCGACGAAGAGGTGAATGCCGCGGTCGAGCAGATCCAGGGCAACGCGGTGGTGGAACTGCGTGGGCGTGGCGATGACGGCGGCGTCGATGCGGTCTGCCAAGGGCCGATGATCGGCCAAGGGCTGCGTATGGCACTCGGCGGCCACGGCGTTGCGGCGCGCCTCCACCGGATCGACCACGGCGACCAGCTCGACGCCATCGAGGCGGGCCAGTTTCTGTGCGTGGAAGCGGCCCAAGTGCCCCGCCCCGACGACCGCCGTGCGGAGAGTCTTCACGCCGCTCTCCTGCGCTCGCGGCCCCGGCCGTGCTTGCCTTCGTGTTGGCACCCGATAAACTCCAAGAGGTACTCCACCTCCGGCAGGAGCTGGTCGTTGGCGCGGAGGATCTCGCGGGCGTGCTCCAGGCCGACCTTGGCCCGGTAGAGGAGACGGTGGGCCTCGCCCAACGCGGCGATCACGGGGGGCGTGAAGTTATTGCGCTTCAGGGCGACGATGTTGATGCAGCGCGGCCGCGCCGGATAGCCTTCGACGAGCATGTAAGGCGGCACGTCGTGGCGCACGGCGCTCAGCCCGGCTACGAAGCTGTAGCTCCCGATGGTCGCAAAGTGGTGTACGGCGACGCCTCCGGAAAGGATCGCGTGGTCGTCGATGTGGACGTGGCCGCCCAGCAGGACGCCGTTGGTGAGGATGATGTGATTGCCCAGCCGGCAGTCGTGGGCCACGTGGCTGCAGGCCATGAGGAAGTTGTGGTCGCCGATCGAGGTGATCCCGGCTTCCTTCTCGGTCCCGCGGTTCATGGTGACGCACTCGCGGATGATGTTGTAGTCGCCGATGAGGACCTTGGTGTCGCCGCCGGAATAGCTGACGTCCTGGGGCGCGCCGCCGATCACGGCGTTGGGGTAGACGTGGTTGAACTTGCCCAGGGTCACGTGGCCCATCAGGGTCACGTTGTTTTCCAGGCGGGTCCCGCGCCCGATGCGGACGCGGGGGCCGACGACGCAGAAAGGGCCGATTTCCACTTCATCGTCGATTTCGGCGCGAGGGTCGATCGACACGTTGTCGGCAACGTAGGCAGCCATGGAAGGGGCTGGGGGTCAGGGTTCGGGGTTCAGGGTTCGGGGTTCAGGGTTCGGG
>CAYGZI010000725.1:0-2834 GCA_964354245.1 uncultured Planctomycetaceae bacterium | reverse complement strand
CTCCTCCTCGAAGTTCAGGGCATAGAAGGGGATGCCCAGCGCGTCGGCCACGCGGCGGGCATCGGCGGCGTCGGCCGCGGTGCAGCAGCCGTGGTGAGGGGCTAGGGGCTGGAGGCTAGGGGCTAGGGTGCAGGGTTCAGGGTTCAGGGTTCGGGGTTTAGGAATCGCAGGCGGAGCCGCATTCCCTAACTCCTGACCCCTGAACCCTGACCCCTGAACCCCGACCCCTGACCCCTGAATCCTGACCCCTGAACCCCGATCCCTGAACCCTTCCGGGCCGACACGGCCCGGCTCTGAACCCTGTCCGTGGCGCATGAACAGACCGATCACCTCGTGGCCCTGCTCCTTCAGTAGCCAGGCGGCCACGCTGCTGTCCACGCCGCCGGACATCGCCAGAACAACGCGCGCCATGGTTCAGGACAATCACGGTTTCGGGGCGGCAGTGATTTCGACCTTGCCGAGCCGGTATCTCCGCTGGCCATCGCCGCCGTCGAGCGGCAGAGCGATCCGGGGCGTGCCGGTCACCGTTCCCACGGACACCAGCACGTCGTACGTTCCCGGCTTGAGTTGGAACGGCAGACGCAGGTCGGCAATGCCGCTCTTGGCCGCCGCCCGCCCCTCCGGCCCGACGGACAGCGATCGCACGTCGAGCCCCGGGTCCACGAGCACCGCCGCGATCCCGCCGGCAGCGTCCTTGAGGGTCACGGCCGGATGTCCGCCGACGTAGCACGGGGCCACGCCCGCGTTGCGCCACGCGGTCTTCAGGCGCAGCGTACCGCCAGCCGGGACGCTCGCGGGCCAAGCCGCCTCCGTCAATTGTAGGCGGTAACCCAGCCGGCGGTTCATGCGCGCGATCAGGTCCTTGTTTTCATTGAGGAACTCCCGCGGCCACCAGTGAATGGACACGTAGCTGGCGTGATATTCCTCCATCGCCTTGAGATACAGGCTGCCGTCCTGCCAACAGCCGCGGGCTTTGGACCCGCCGTAGTGCTCGCTCTCCAGGATGACCGGCCGCGTGGGCCAGAACGGCTGCGCCAGGTCGGCATGGAAATAGGCGTTGCGCCCGGCCTGGACGAGGATGCTGTCGTCCCGGAGCGTCAGGCCGGCTTTGAGGGCATGGTCGATCGCGCGCTGGCCGTCCTTGCAGAAGGTGAAGTCGTCGTTGGCCGCCAGGAGAGTCCTCTTGAAGTGCTTGCAGTGCAGGTCGATGTGCTTGATTGCCGTTTCGGCCGAATAAACGATCCGCGAGCTGGCGAATGTGTGCCCTTCGCCCCATACGCCGAAAGAGCCCACGTCGATGAACGCCACCTCGGGATTGCCGTCGTAGCGGGCGGCCAGCGCGGCAAGGAAGCGGTCGAGCTTGTCCAGGAAGACCGGGTCGTTGTAGTCGGGCTCCTTGTGCGGGCCGTCGGGGACCACGCCCTTGCCGGTGCGGAAGTTGTGCCCCCTGGCCCCGGCCTTCTCGACCCAGGCCGGCGTGGCGTAGCGCATCCACGATTCGCAGCACGAAATCCGCAGGGCGATCTGCTTCCCCTTGGCGATCCATCGCTGGGCCGGGGTGTCGAGCACCGACCAGGCGAAGCGGCCCTCTTCCGGCTCCAAGTACGACCACGGGATCCGCAGGTAGATCACCGTCAGGCCGGGGAAATCGTCTAGCGTGTCGGACGGGGCGAGCTTCGAGCCGTAGTTGCCCGGTATGTTGTCGTAGTAGTGGAACACCCAGCCCATGCCTGGGTTCTCCAGCGTCGATCCATTGTCCTTCGGCTGGACGACGACCTGGCGCGGCTCGGCCGCCGCGAGGATCCCGCCGCAGAGGGCGGCCATTGCGAACGTCAAGCCCGCGATCAAACGATTGACCGGCTTCATCTGACCATGTCTCCTTCGTGCGTCGTGCATCGCGTGCCGGGCGATTGACAACCCCCGCCGCTGCCTGCAACACTATGCTCCCGGCGGGACGTGCCCGGTGCTCGCCCAGTAGGCGAGTATGGAAGATCCCGTCGGCCAGGTAAAGTGTCTCCAGGTTGGCGAGGCTGGTTCGCCAACGACGATTGGAGCCACTTCCGCCGCTCGGAGCCGCACGACGGGCGCGAGGAATGGTTGATGCTCGATGCCCCGGGGCCGGGCTGCGTGGTGCGGATTTGGAGGCAGGGGTCTCAAAACCGGACCACAAACCCAAAGCCGTTGCCGTAAAACCTAACCACTCCATGCTGGTACGGGTCGTAGTAGCCCCGCTGGTAAGGGGCGTAACCCCAAGGGTAGGCCCAGGATGGGTACACTGGGCGCGGGGCAACGAAATTCGGCGGATACACCGCCACTCCGGGCTGGCCGTAATACCCGCGGTGATACGGCCGATAGTGCCCATAGTGGCCCCCTCCCCTATGCCGTCCACCATAATCGTTGGCAAGGGCGGTGTTGCCGGCTGCGGCCAGGATGCCGAGGACTGCCAGGACCCAGATTGCTCGTTTCATCGCTTTCTCCCTTCGTAGTGTGTCGTGTTGCCAGTGCGGGCGAGCGCGGGACGCCCCCGTGGCACACGGAGCAGCAATTCCGATGCCCGGGATGAAGCCGTGTTTGTAACGGTTTGGGGACAAGCCGGTTACGGCGACAAGTTCCCCACGAGGGAACCTTGGATCGGGCAGAAACTGTCGTCAATACGATGTCGCCTATGTCGCGATAGTGACTGGCGGTCTCCCACGGTAGAATGGGCTTGTGAAAAAATGGGGACTGGCTCCGGGCCGATGCGTGAGAACCTCGGCACACCGCATCCGGCAAGGTGCCTGACCCCATTTTTTCACAAGCTCAGTGGGCCCGATCCGTGGCGCGGTCTCCGGGGA
>CAYGZI010000724.1:0-2841 GCA_964354245.1 uncultured Planctomycetaceae bacterium | reverse complement strand
GTCGATGTCGCCGGTCCGCAGGCACTTCTGGCAGGTGGTCGCCCGGGTGAATTCGAGCTTGCAGCGGCCCAGAAAGTGGTCCTTGAACTGGTTCATCCCGGCCGGGGTGAAGAGCACGGAAGGGTCCCACCGGGGAACCAGCACGTCGCTCGGCCGGCGCACGCACCCCTTGGTCTCGAAGAAACTCAGGTACTTCTCGCGGAGTTCATCGGCTTTCATCGGTCGGGCTGCCCGGGGAGGGTTCGTGTCGCCGCGGTCAAACCTCCCATGATACCGCCGGCCGGGGCCGGTGAGAAGGAACCGCGAAAAGCCGCTTACGACCCGGCCGGGATGGTCCGCACAGGGGTCTCGCCCGACTGCGTGGCCAATCGGACGTCCACCGGGCCGGTCTTTCCGGCCACCGCCTGCTGGAATGCTCGCGGGGTGCGGACGGCGGTGCGCCCGACGTGGCTGATCAGCATCCCCGAGCGCAGGCCCGCCTCCCATGCCGGGGTCCCTTTCTCCACGTCGGCAACCGCCACCGTCTCGCCGAGAACCGGGCTCCCGCCGAAGCCCGGAGTGTAAAGGTCGTAGACCGCGGTGGCGTAGTCCACGCGCATCCCGCGCCAATCGGGCGCGGGTGAGCTGACGATCTTCTTGCCCCGGACCCGATACTTGGTCAGCTCCACGTCGAGATCCATGCTCCGCTGGCCGCGCAGGACCACCAGGCGGACCACCGAATCGACGGGCAGCTTGCCGACCTCGCGCACCAGCCCGTCGGAATCGCGGATCGCAGCGCCGTTGACGCTGGTAATCAGGTCGCCGGGCCGCATGCCTCGGCGTGCGGCCGGCAGACCCGGCAGCACCCGCTCCACCCGCGCCCCCTGCAAGCCTCTGGCCAGCTCCTCGGGCTCGGGCAGCCCCAACTGGATGCCGAGGAAGCCGTACTCGACCTCGCGTCCTTGCTTGAGGGCGTCCAGGGCGCGGCGGAAGGTCTTGTCCACGGGAATGGCATAGCCGGCGGCTTGCTCGTAGCCTGGCGCGGCCGCCAGCGACGTGCCCAGTCCCACCATCTCTCCCTGGAGATTCAGCAGCGGGCCGCCGCTGGTGCCCAGATTCAACTTGGCGTCGGTCTGCACGAGCGTGCCGAAGTGATGGATGGTCGGCTTGCCCAAGAGGTCGCTTTCATCGGGCGTCGGGGGAGCTTTTCGGCCCGTGTTGGCGATGATCCCCCAACTCGCGCTGGATTGGCCGTCTCTGGCAATCCCGAACGGGTTGCCCAGCGCGACCACGATCTGCCCTTTGCGCAGCCCGGCGCCGTCGCCCAACGCGATCGGCGCCCAATCGGGCGTGCCGGTCCGGGCCAGCGCATTGTCCTCGGGGGCAAGGACCGCAAGATCGCTCCGTGGGTCTGCCCCCACGATCTTCGCGCGGAACGTCCTGCCATCGTGGGCCGTCACGTAATAGTCGCTCTCTTCGCCCAGGACGTGGTAGACCGTCAGCACCAGCCCGGCACGGTCCACGACCACGCCCGTGGCATACTCGTTGGGCATGAAGTCCGGGTCGCCGGGTTTGGACAAGAGGGCCGGAAGGACTCTCCGGCCGCCGAAGGGGTCCGGCCGGACTTCCGTATTCCATGCCTCGCCGGGCCGCTCCCGCCGCACCCGGGCAATGGCGACCACCGATCTTTCGCCCCGGGCGATGGTTTCGACCAGGACGCTCTCCAAAGCGGCGGCGGCTTCCGGGGTGGACGCGGGTGACTGCGCCCGGGCCGGTGTCTGGGCCAGCGGCGCCGCGAGGGCCCCTAAGATGATCGCGGCCAGACGAACCGGGAAGGGGGGAGAGTGAGAAATGAGTAATGAGAAATGAGAAGTGCAAAATGGAGGGCAGTTCGCCAATTTGCAGTTTGCCCTTCTCATTTCTCAATTCTCAGTTTAGCATCGCGCCGCCGAGAGGCGCGACCACCGGGCGCGGCTTTATGGCCCCAATCCCTAATCCCCAATCCCTGTTCCCTGACCCCTGCGACTCACGCCTCGGGCGCCACTCCCATCCCCACGGCGGCCAGAACCTTGTCCTTCAGTTCTTCGACGAGCTTGGGGTTCTCTTTGAGGTATTGGCGCACCTTCTCGCGGCCCTGGCCGAGCTGCAGATCGCCGTACTTGAACCAGGCCCCCACGCGGCTGACGAGCTTGTGGGTCATGGCCAGATCGAGGATGTCGGCCTCGTAGCTGATGCCGTCGGCGTGCATCATGTCGAACTCGGCGTTGCGGAACGGCGGGGCCACCTTGTTCTTGACCACCTTGGCCTTGACCCGCTGGCCGACCACTTCTTCGCCTTCCTTCAGGGCCCCGATCCGCCGCATGTCGATCCGGGCGGAGGCATAAAACTTCAGGGCCCGGCCGCCGGGGGTCGTCTCCGGGCTGCCGAACATCACCCCGATCTTCTCGCGGATCTGATTGATGAAGATCACCGCGGTCTTGCTCTTGGCAATGGCCCCGGTGAGCTTGCGGAGCGACTGGCTCATCAACCGGGCCTGGAGGCCGACGTGCGTATCGCCGATATCTCCCTCCAACTCCTTCTGCGGCACTAGCGCGGCCACCGAGTCGATCACGATCACGTCCACGGCGTTGGAGCGGATCAGCATCTCGGCGATGTGCATCCCCTCTTCGCCGCTGCTGGGCTGGCTCACGAGAAGCGTCTCCAGTTGGACGCCCAGCTTCTTGGCCCAGATGGGGTCCAGGGCGTGCTCCGCGTCGATGTAGGCGGCGATCCCGCCCAGCCGCTGGGCCTGCGCGACCACGTGCAGGGCGAGCGTGGACTTGCCGCTCGACTCCGGGCCGAAGATCTAGACGACCCGCCCGC
>CAYGZI010000723.1:0-2845 GCA_964354245.1 uncultured Planctomycetaceae bacterium | reverse complement strand
AGCTCCGCGGTCCAGGTCGAGGTGGGCTTGCCCGCGTCGATGCAGTGGCTGGTCACATTGTCGGCCACCCACTGTCTGGTCTGCGGATCCCACCGGCCGGCCTCGGACTTCAGATGCCAATCGCCATCCACCCACAGATCGTCGTTCTTGCCGGCGGTGCCCTTGGTGTCCCAGTAGCCCGCGGAGACGAACACCGGGTCGGTCACGATGTCGCCGGTGCCGGGGTTCACGCCGGCGCCGAAATTGCCGCCGACGTTCAGCCAGAAATCGTTGTACGCGTTGCCGGACGGTCCGTGTAGGCCACCGCCGGCGGACGCCTCATTGAATGCGATGATGTTGTTGTAGACCGCGCCGGGACATCGGCTCAACCCGCCGCCCACATTGCCCGCGCGATTGCCTGCAATGGTGTTGTTGTAGACTGCCTTCGTGCAATCGTATACTCCGCCGCCGTCTTTGCCAGCTCGGTTGCCTGCGATGACGTTGTTGTGGATGTCGCCGGCACAGCCGTAGATCCCGCCGCCGGAGGTGGCGGTGTAGTTGCCGATGATCCGGTTGTACGCGATCTCACCGTCGCAGGAGTAGATCCCACCGGCGTCTCCGTTGGTGGAGATGACGTTGTTGACGATGCGCCCCTTGCACATGGCGATCCCGGCGCTGTTGTTGGAGATCGTGTTGCCCTCGATCGCCCCATCACAGGAATAGATGCCTTCCAGCGTGTTGGAGAGGATTTGATTGCCCACGATGGCCGGAGCGGCGTTGTTCTGGCCCTCGATGCCCACGCTGCTGCAGTTGCGTATGATATTCTTGGAGATCGTGGGCGACGCGGCTCTGCAGACGATTCCGCTGCCCGTAACCGTCAGGCCCATCAGTACGGATTCGCTGGACTCGGCGAAATCGAAGACGATGCTCGAACCCGACGCATTGTTGATCACCGTGCTCTGCACGATGGCGGGATTATCGGGGTCTTCGCTTCGCACCGTGATCCGCCGGCCGTTGAAGGCAATCCGCTCAAGGTACGTCCCCGGCCTGACCACGACTGTATCACCGTGCCACGAACAGTCGATCGCATCCTGGATGCTCCGATAATCCGCCGGGCCGTCCTCATCGACCGTGACCGTCTTGGCAGACGAAGTGGCAACCAGAAGAACGGAAATCAACAGCGTGACGCATTTGTCCATACTCACCGCATACCCTCCAGCCGATTTTACCCCAATTCAATATTATACCCCGTTTCGCTACTCAACTCAAACAAAATCACATCCCGGTGAGCCGTGGCTGTGGGACTTAGGATTGGCGCGGGCAATACCAGCGAGATGCACGGTGCACGCTTGCCCCTCACCCGGCGGATCAAGGAGTCGGGGCAGGCACCGGGGCGGGTTCCTGCGGTGCAGCTTTGGGTGGCGGCTCGGCGGGCTTGGAGGAGAAATCCACTTTCGGGGGTGTGGTACGAGCCTGCTCGGTGGTCTCGAAGAAGGGTTTCGGCTGCACACCGGCTCGTTTCGCGAAGTAGGAGCCAAGGAGTTCCTTCGTGTACGTATTCAGGGCTTTGACGGCCTCGTTGTACCGCGTGCGGGCCACGGCGACCCGGTTCTCCGTGCCTTCGAGCTGATCCTGCAGCGCGAGGAAGTTCTGATTCGATTTGAGCTCGGGGTATCGCTCTTGAAGGACCAAGAGTCTGGAGAGGAACCCACTCAGGTCGTTGGACGCCTGAATCTTGCCCTCGACGGTGTCGGCCTGGAAGTATTTCGTGCGGGCCTGGGCGATGTTCTCGAAGATCTCCTTCTCCTGCGTCGCGTACCCTTTGACGGTTTCGACGAGGTTGGGCACCAGGTCGAGCCGGCGCTGGAGCTGGGCGTCCACGTTGGCCCAGGCTTCGTTGGCCGCCTGTTCGAGCCGGACGGCCCGGTTGTACCCGGGGATGTAGAACGCCACGGCAGCAAGGCCCAGAAGGACAATGGCGATGATGACGACGACAACGATGGACAAGAGAGCCGCTTGAGCCGACGATCTTGCCTTCACTCTGACTTCAACCATGTCTGACCTCCAGAACATCTACCAGCGCCCGCTGGCGCCGCCGCCACCGAAACTGCCGCCACTGCCACCGCCGAAGTGGCCGAAGCCACCGCCTGTCCCGCCGCCGAACCCGCCGAAGCCGCCGCCGAAGGGGCCGCCGCCGTAAGAGCCGCTGTGTCCGTGGCCCCCGTAGCCGCCGAACCCGCGGAACAGGAGCGGCCAGAACAACCACCACCCGGCCCCGCCTCCGCGTCGGCCGAGGCCGCCGGAGAACAGGAGAATCAGGACCAGGATCACCAGCAGGCCGCAACATGGAACACCGCAGAACGGGGACACGCCTCGCTGTCCCGGTGGCGGCCGGTAGGGATTGGCGACCTCACGCGGCAATTTCGGCATGCCCGTCAGCGTCACGCTCTTGCTCTCGGCAATCCGTCGGATCACTCGCAGGTTCGCTTCGTAGATACCCCGGCTGTAATCGCCACGCTTGAGGTAGGGCACCAGAACCTCGCGGCCGATCTGGCCGGCGGACTGGTCGGTGATGATCCCTTCCAGGCCGTAACCGACCTCGAAGCGGTACGCTCGATCTTTCACTGCCAGCGTGAACAGAAAGCCGTTGTCTTTGCCTGTCTGGCCGAGCTTCCACTTGCTCAGCAGCTTGATGGAGTACTGCTCAACGGGCAGCCCGCCGGTGGTTTCGATGGTCAGGATGATATATTGGACGCCCGTCTTTTGCTCGAGTTCCTGGAGAAGGCCGTTGAGCGCCCGCTCGTGGTCGGGGTTGACCACATTGGCCGTGTCATCCACGTAGAATTCGGGCATCGGCAGATCAGGC
>CAYGZI010000722.1:0-2784 GCA_964354245.1 uncultured Planctomycetaceae bacterium | reverse complement strand
TGGGACGGTCGCCGACGACCTGACCGGGGCCCAACAGTTCATGGGCACGGCCAGTTACATGGCCCCCGAGCAGGCCGGCGACGCCCACCAGGTCGATATCCGAGCCGACATCTACAGTCTCGGCTGCACGCTCTACAAGCTCCTTTCCGGCCGGCCGCCGTTTCCGGGCGGGCCGGCTGGGGGTCTGGCTCCTTTTTCGCCCGATCAAGCCCCACCACAACCAGGGACCTCACCGGCGAAAAAGGTGCCTGACCCCTTTGTCCCCATCCAGCACATCCGGCCGGAGGTCCCCGAGGAGTTGTCGGCGGTCCTCGACCGGATGCTCGCCAAAGACCCGGCCGACCGCTTCGCCACTCCCGCCGAAGTCGCCGAGGCCCTGGAACCCTTTTCCACCGGCAGCGACCTCGCAAGCCTCCTAACACAATCACCCCCTCACCCCGTCACCCCCTCACCCCGTCATCTTCCCACCCCCTCGCCCGCCACCCGTCACCCCCGCCGGCTCGCCCTCGCCGCAGGCGGCGCCGCTGCGGCCATCCTCTTCGGTGTCATCTTCCTCGTCTCCACTGGCAAGGGGACGGTGAAGCTCGAATTCGCCGACGCCGAGGCCGCGCGCCAATGCACGATCTCCATCGACGGCGACGACATTCGCATCGAGAACCTCGGCGAGCCGATCAAGCTCCGCCCCGGCAAACACCAACTCCGCATCCTGCACGGCGACCTGGAGATCGAGACCCGCGAGTTTGACGTTGTGCGGCACGGCAATCACCTCGTGCATGTCTCGATACCTGCCGCACCCGTAGAGTTGGGCGCCGCAAGGGCTCGCGCGCCCGCCGGGAAGTCGGCGATTCGCTGGCTTGGCTACACGGTTCGCCACCGGCCCGCCAAGTGCGTCCCCGAGATCGCGGAGTACACCAATATCGTGTTCGATCACGGCTGGCCAAGTTACGGCGATGAATTGATCAAGGCGGCAAGAAAGGCGGGGCTTAGGGTCGTTATGGCATTCTACGACGGCCACGAGACGGAACTATTCCTGAAGAAGGGGATCGCCCTGGCAAGAGAGAACCGGGACGCGGTATCCGCAGTGTGCTGGTGCCAGCCGTATGGACGGGACTGGCGCACGTCCGACTTGACCAGATTAGGTGAGGACCTGAAGCAGCGACTTCCCGGCATCGAGTTTTGGGCCTTGTTTGTCGGCACGCCATCACCGGCAACGAGACCCGTTCCGGTTCCCGACGTCGTAGACGTTCTCGCCCTCGACTTCCGCGATGCCGCTGCAGCTCAATCCAGATGGGCTACCGAGCTTCCGTTCTGGAGAGAGAAGGCAGTCAAACGGCCGATCGTCTTTTACTGGAGCGGCTGGTCCGTCAGACCAGAGGGGCTCGCTCATCTTGCCGAGCCCGGGGTTATGTATGGCTGCGCGCAGCGGGCAGAGCAGAACGCGCTTTCCGGCCTGGTGTTCGACGACTTTGGGACGGAATGGGCTGACGACCGTCAGCGCACCAACCCCAATTACTGGGTCATCGGTCTTCAAACGAGACCTGACCTGATCGCAGAAATCAAGAGAATCGCGTACGACCTTGGTATTGGGAAGCCGTCGTCTGTTCCTGCGAAGCCGCCGGGCTTAGACCATCGGCTCGGTAACGTCGACATAGCTATCGCCGACTACAGCGACATGATCCGAATCGAACCCAAGAACGCCCAGCACTACTTCGATCGGGGCGCGGCCTACGTGCAGGCCGCCGAGACGGAGAAGGCCATCGCCGACTTTCGGAGAGGTGTTGGTTTGAGCGCCGCGCTCCCGCCCTCTTGGTCGCGCTGGGTATGCTCGTCGCCTCCCACGATCATTCATCCTGCCGCCAAGCTTTCTGGCATCGTGTTCGTCTCGGATATGCCATGGGTCCGATCAACGTGCGGGCACGGTCAGCCTGAGGCAAGCGCGCGCACTCCAGCAAACCGGGGTTTAGCGATAGATAGGCTTCCCTATTCCAGGGCTGTATATAACCACGCGTTCGACGACGGATCGCCAGCCGACGTGGTGCTGGATATCTCGCCACACAAGTTCATCGCGTTCAAATCCCACGTCGGCCTTTCGGCAAGTACGGGCGGGACGATTCAGTTCCAGGTCCTTGTCGACGGAGCGATCAAGCACGCGACACCGGTCATACGCCGCGGTGGGACGCAGACGATCGGCGTAGACGTCGCTGGGGCCAAGGAGGTTGTGCTCCGCGTGCTAAACGCTGGCGACGGCAACATGGGCGACTGTGCAGGCTGGGGCTATGCCCGGTTTGTCGAGGCCGGGGCGGAGGACCCGCTGGAGGTGCCGCCGGCGGAGCTGGAGTCGGCCACGCACGCCAACGCCGCGCTGTTTCTGGCCGAGGTCCACTGGCGCCTGGACCACAAGGACCTGGCCCGCCGCTGGTTCGACAAGGCCGCCGCATGGATGGACAAGCACCCGGCCGAGGCCGAAAAGCTCCGCCCCTACCGCGCCGAGGCGGCGAAGACGCTGGGGAAATGATGAATGACGGGGGAAATGATGATTGATGATTGATGAATGATGAACGGAAGAAGCGCAGAGCCCGTGCGGGATGAGTCCCCCGTTCATCATTCGTCATTCCGCATTCATCCCTGACAAAAGCGGCCGGTGAGTTCCCACGGCCAAGCGGAACACTCACCGGCCCGGCATCTCCCGGGCGGCTGGCTTGCGCGCCCGGGGCGATGATTTTTTATTGTACCGCAGACCCAGCAGGAAGGCACCAAATTCACCACGGAGACCGGCGGGCGGCA
>CAYGZI010000721.1:0-2851 GCA_964354245.1 uncultured Planctomycetaceae bacterium | reverse complement strand
GATTGGGGATTGGGGATTAGGGATTAGGGATTGGGGATGATTGCTGATTGCTGAAAGCTCTGCCTACTGCCATCTGCCTACTGCCATCTGCCTACTGCCATCTGCCTACTGCCTACTGCCATGGCCGACGTGATCGCGACGCACCGCTTGACCAAGTTCTACGACGGCAAGCCCGCGGTCGATGCCCTCGACCTCCGCGTGGCGCAAGGCTGCGTCTACGGCCTCTTGGGCCGCAACGCCGCAGGGAAATCGACCGCCATCAAGATGCTCCTGGGCATGGTCCATGCCGATTGCGGCCGGGCCGAACTCTTCGGTGAGGACTGCGAGCGCCTGCGCCCCCAAACCCGGGCCCGGATCGCTTACCTTGCCGAGGGCCACCCGCTCTATCGCTGGATGACGATCGGCGAGGCGGTGCGGTTCACCCGCGCCTTCTACCCCACGTGGAACCAGCGCCTCTTGGACCAGATTCTCGACCACTTCGGGCTATCCCAGAAGGCCAAGGTCCGCCGCCTCTCCAACGGCCAGCGGGCCCAGGTGTCGCTGTCGCTGGCGGTGGCCGCCGAGCCGGAGCTATTGATCCTGGACGATCCCACGATCGGCCTGGACACGGTGGTTCGCCGCGACTTTCTCGGGTCGCTGATCCAGATCATCCAGCGCCGCGGGCGCACGATCCTCTTCAGCTCGCACATCCTGGGCGACGTGGAGCGGGTGGCCGACCGGATCGGGATCCTGGTGGACGGCGTGCTGCGGGTCGATTGCCCCACGGAGCACTTCAAGGATTCGATCCGCAAGGTGGTGTTGGAGTTCGCCGGCGAGCCGCCGCAGTTTCCCGGGTGCCCCGGGCTGGTGAGCAGCCAGCAAGTGGGCCGCACGCTGGAGGCGGTGATCGTGGGCTATAGCGACGAGCATCGGCGACTGGCCGAGTCGCTCTCGCCCCGCGTGCTGGAAGTGGTTGAGATGAACCTGGAAGACGCCTTCATCGAGTACACGCGCGGGCCGCGCCGCGCGCTGCCGATCTTCGTGGAGGACGAGTCCGATGCTGCGAGTGATGGTCTCCAAGGAACTGCGTGAGACGTTCCCCATCGCGGCCTTCGCGGTGGTCGTCTACTTGTGGCTGGGGTTCGGCCAGCCCGCCTCGCCGCCCTGGCCGCTGCAGGTGCTGCCGATCTGGGGCCGGGCCGAGGAGTTCCCGTTTTTGTCCGGGGAGTTCCTGGGGAGTTTCGCCGTGGTTTCCGGCGTCTTCGCGGTCGCGCTGGGGCTGCGGCAGACCGTCTCCGAGTCGGCCCGGGGTACGTGGCTGTTCCTCTTGCACCGGCCGCTGGGCCGGCGAAGGCTGATCGCCGCCAAGCTCCTGGTGGGAGCGGGGCTCTTTTGGATTTGCGCGGCCCTTCCGATCCTGATCTATGGCTGGCGCGCGGCAACGCCGGGGAAGTTTCCGTGTCCCTTCGAGTGGTCGATGACGCTGGACGCGTGGAAGCTGAGCGTCGCCATGATCGCGGTGTACCTGGGGGCGTTCATGGCGGGCATCCGGCCTGGGCGGTGGGTCGGCACCCGGCTGTTGCCCTTGGCCGGAGTCGCGATCCTGGTGGCCCTCATCCAGTTCGTGCCCATGCCGCTTGTGGCATTGGCTGCCGTGGCCGCTCTGGGGACCGTGCTGGTGGGCCTGATCCTCTTCGTCGCCCAGACGCGGGACTATTCGTAGCGGGGAAAGCCATGTCCAATCGAAGCCCGATCCTTGCACCCTTGGCCCTGGCGGCGATCCTCGCCACCGGATTCGGCGTGGTCCTGGCCGTGCTCGTCTTCTGGGCGGACCAACTGGTCGGCAACTACCTTCGGGCTGCCCAAGCAGGAACCAGCCGGCAGGTCTACGTCGCCACGAACGGCACGCCGCTTCTGCAATCCTATAGCCCGTGGGTCTTGCGCCAGGTCTATCACACTCTGGAAGGCGAAGAGATTGTCGTGCCTCCCGGGGAAGGCCCGCCGCTTCTGGATGGGGCCTCCCTGCGCGAGCCAAGTCAACTCGCGCGTTTCGAGAAGCTCCCTTGGACCAGGCGGATCGTCCAGTTTGTTCCGCCCCTGCGCCCGGCGATGCTGTGGTATTTCATCCACGACGGCTTGCCCGAGGGCGCCGGCTACTTCGTTGCATACGACGTCAAGACGAAGCTCTGTGCCGGCTTTCTCGGTCTGAAGGGATTTCGCTCGGAGCGCCCGCCCCGGGAGGAGTGGCTGCCCGTGGATGGGGGCTCCATGGCGTGGCTCACTGCCTTCAACGGCATGACGTGGTACGGGGGCATCTCGCGCCAGTCCGTGCGCGGGGTCTTCGATCCGGAGCTGGCGCCCTGGCGATGCTACTTGATTTCCGGCAATCGCTTGCTGGAGGTCGATTTCAAGGAGCGTTCGGTTCGCAGCGTGCCGGAGACCGACGGCCTGACGTCGCTGAACCTCACGGAGCGGGCCGCCGACGCTTCCTCGCCCGTGGTCCCGCGGAGGCCGCCCGAGCTGTCCGCCTTCCTGGCCCTGCGCCTGCCGGGCCGCGTGGTGGTAATGCACCCCCACCGTGCCGAGCGCCGGACCTATCTCCTTCCCGGCGAAGCTCGCCAGAGGCACTTCCAGTTCTTCGAGCTGACGGGCCAGACGGCCTTCCTGCTTATGGACCGGTACTTTTTCGGTGAGAGGACGTACCTGCTCCTTTGGATCGATCCGGCGGGCAAGGTGCTCCGCCGCGAGGAGGTCGTTGGGTGGAAAAGGATCGCGTGGAATGCCCCCGCCACCCGGGCTTGGGTCAGCGCCGCGGCCGTGCCCACGCCGCTGGGCCTGGCTGCCTTTGTCGCCACCGAGCTGGCCAATGCGT
>CAYGZI010000720.1:0-2874 GCA_964354245.1 uncultured Planctomycetaceae bacterium | reverse complement strand
CGTTCCGGCAAATGGGGACTGTCCCCTTTTCCCGGTCCGGGCTCATGTCACGGCGATCTCACGCAGCGCCAGCGAGCGGTAGTCGATCTTCCCCAGCCCGGCCTTCTCGCCGGCCACGATGGTCTTCATCTCCGCCGGCTTTCTGCCCAGCAGCTCGGCGCCCAGCGCATCCAGGGCGACGATGTCCACGCCCGCGGCGACCGTCCCGGCGAACTCCACGTCGGCGAGATTGCCGCCGCTGGGACCGTTCTTCGGCAGGACCCGCACGGCGTCGAGGATGCAGATCCGCGGCTTCATGAACCGCGTCAAGTCGGCCATGGTCGGGCCGAAGTTCTGATGGATGATCTGGCGCTTCTCGATCACGCCCAGATAGTTCTTCATGCAGAGCGTGACCTCGGTCAGGCGGTGGTGCTTGGCCACGGGCACGTTGATCACGAGGTCGCACTCCAGGATGTCCGGATAGACTGGGATGCTCTTGAGGCTGTCCCCCTTGATTGCCGTATCGCGGAACCGGTTGCGGTCGAGGAACAGGACTTCCGCACCGAGCTCGCGGACCGCCGCCGGGATGCCGCTCGACTCGTACGTCTTGACGGCCTGTTGCACTGGGTTGTCGCCGACCTTGACGGTCTTGGCGCCGGCCTCAAAGCACAGGCGCACGATCGTGGCCACCACGTCCGGATTGGTGTTGGCCGCGGTCTCGGGCTTCTTGTCCCAGCCGATGTTGGGCTTGACCCAGACCACGTCCCCTTTCTTGACAAACCGCCCGAGCCCGCCCATGGCCGCAATCGCCTTCTCGGTCAACTGGATCGCGGCCTTCTTCAGATCGGCCGCCTCCAGGTCCTTGGGGCCTTTCCATCGTGCAATGACCATGTCCGCGGGCTTGGCCTGGGCGCCGAACAGGGCGCCGGCCGCCAGCGGACCCGCTCCCAACGCCAATGCCCCCGCTGCCGAGCCGACCATGAAGTCTCTTCTGGAAAACTCGCTCATCTGATGAACTCCTCGGGATCAAGTCTCTGGCCAATCCGGCGCCGGCCACTCTGCCGCCGCGTCCCCTTACCATAGCCGGAGCCGTCGAGACGTGCAAGTCCTTCATCCCTCATCCTTCATCCCTCATCCTTAATCTGCTAACATGGCCCCATGACCGTCGCCGTCACCCCCATGATGAAGCAGTATCAGGAAGCCAAGCGGGTCTGCCCCGACGCCCTGTTGCTGTTCCGCATGGGCGATTTCTACGAGATGTTTTACGAAGACGCCAAGGTCGCCGCCCGGACGCTGAATCTCGCCCTCACCAGCCGCGAGAAGGGGGAGAATGCCGTGCCCATGGCCGGCTTTCCCCATCATCAGTTGGAAACGTATCTTGGCAGGCTCATTGCGGCCGGCATGCGCGCGGCGGTCTGCGACCAGGTGGAAGACCCGAAGAAGGCCGTGGGACTGGTGCGCCGCGAAGTGACCCGGGTGGTTACGCCCGGCACGCTGACCGACGACGCCCTGCTGGACCCGCGCCAAAGCAACTACCTGGCCGCGGTGGCCCCCGGCGACCCGGCGGGCGTGGCCTGGGTGGAGCTTTCCACGGGCCGGTTTGTGGCCGCGGCGTTTCCCAAGCGGCAGCTCGTGGACCAGTTGGCCCGCATCGCGCCGTCCGAGTGCCTTTTGGCCGAAGATGCCGAGACGCTCCCGAGTCATCTGGCCGAGCAGACGATGGCCACGCGGCGTCCTGCCTGGGCGTTCGCACAGAACGCCGCGCGCGAAGCCCTTGCCAAGCACTTCGGCACGGCAAGCCTGGAAGGCTTTGGATTCAGCAGCTCCGCCGAGGACGATCAGGCGATCCGCGCCGCGGGCGCCGTGCTCGATTATCTGACTGAGACCCAGAAGACTTCGCTGGACCACATCGACCGTCTGATCGCCTATCGCACCGGCAGCACCCTGGAGATCGACCAATCCAGCCGCCGCAGCCTGGAACTCCACCGCACGATCCGCGAGGGGCGCCGCGAGGGCTCGCTTTTGGCCGTGCTCGATCAAACGGTTACGGCGATGGGCTCGCGGCTCTTGACCGAATGGCTTGCCAATCCACTGACCGACCAGAGCGCGATCGAGTGGCGCCTGGACGGCGTGGAGGAATTCGTGGACGAGCCCGGGCTTGCCTCGGAACTCCGCGAGACGCTCCGCCGGGTCTACGACGTGGAGCGGCTCCTGGCCCGGGTCACGACCGGCCGGGCGAGCCCCCGCGACTTGAGCTTCCTGGCCCGCACGCTCCGGTCGCTCCCCGGCTTGAAGGCCAAGCTGACCGCGCGCAAGAGCCGCACCCTGAATCAACTGGAGGCGGAGATCGACCTCTGTGCCGACGTGCGGGGCCGTTTGGAGGCGGCCCTGGCGGAGGATTGCCCGCTGTCGAGCCGCGACGGCGGCTTCATTCGCGACGGCTACCGGGCCGAGCTCGACGCCCTGCGCGAGCTGGCCCACGGCGGCAAGCAGTGGATCGCCCGCTACCAGGCCGAAGAGATCCAGCGGACCGGCATTCCCAATCTCAAGGTCGGCTTCAACAAGGTCTTCGGCTACTATCTGGAAGTGACCAACGCCCACCAGGGCAAGGTCCCGGACGACTACATCCGCAAGCAGACGGTCAAGAATGCGGAGCGCTATGTCACGCCGGCGCTCAAAGAGTACGAGGAAAAGGTCCTCACCGCCGACGAGAAGTCCAAGGAGCTGGAATACGATCTGTTCCTGGAGCTGCGCGAAGTTGTGACCGCGGCCCGGCGCCGGCTGCAAGGGACGGCCGCCGTTCTGGCCCAGATCGACGTGCTCTCTGCGCTGGCGGAGTTGGCCCGGCAGCGCAACTACTGCCGGCCGAGGATGGTCGAGGAGCCGATCCTGCGG
>CAYGZI010000719.1:0-2875 GCA_964354245.1 uncultured Planctomycetaceae bacterium | reverse complement strand
GGATGAGGGATGAGGGATGAAGAATCAGAAACCTTGACCGCTGCCGGGCCGACACGGCCCGGCTCTGAACGCTGATCGCCGGCCGCTAAGCTGCGGGCTGAGACCGCGCGGAGGGCCGGCGCGGTCAATTGCTCCAGCGTCCGGTCCATCGGCTCCAAGAAAAACTGCGGCTGGATCCCGATCCAGAAGATGAAGACCACCAGCGGCGCCAGAGCGGCGATTTCCCGCGGCGAGAGGTCGCGGACCTCCGGATGGCCGGCCGAGGAGGACGAGATGGAATCTCGTCCTCCGTGCGGCTCGCGCAAGGGGCCGAAGAAGACCTTCTGCACCAGGGCGAGCATGTACCAGGCCCCCAGGACGACTCCCGCCACGGCCAGCACGGCGATCACCCGGTATTGCCAGACCAATCCCGCCGATGCCTCGGCAACGGCTTGCGCCCCAAAGCCCCGCTGGAACATCCCCAGCAGAATCAAGAACTCGCCGACGAACCCGTTGAGTCCCGGCAGGCCGATGCTGGAGAGCGTGAAGATGACCATCATCGCGGCCAAGAGCGGCGTGCGCAGGGCCAGGCCGCCCAGGTCGGCGATCTTCCGCGTATGGTATCGCTCGTAGATCATGCCGACCAGGGCGAACAGGCCGCCGGTCGATAGCCCGTGATTGACCATCTGCAGCACGCCCCCCTGCATCCCCAGCGGGCCGATCGAAAACACGCCCAACATGCAGAAGCCCATGTGGCTGACGCTGGAATAGGCGATCAGCCGCTTAATGTCGGTTTGGCCCAGCGCAACCAGGGCCCCGTAGATGATCCCGGCCACGGAGAGCCACAGGAGCCACGGCATGGACGCAACCACGCCGTCGGGGAGCATAGGCAGGGCGAAGCGCACGAACCCGTAGGTGCCGAGCTTCAAGAGCACGCCGGCCAGGATCACGCTTCCCGCGGTGGGGGCTTCGACGTGGGCCAGCGGGAGCCAGGTGTGCAGCGGAAAGAGCGGCACCTTGATGGCAAACCCGGCGAAGAGGGCCAGAAAGACCAGGACCTGGAGCCAGCCGTCCATCGGATGATCTTTCAGGCTGGCCGTCAGCTTCGGGATCGAGAACGTCATCACGGGGTGCTGCGACCAGTACCCGGTCGGCGCGTGGTAGTAGTCCCACAGCACAATCGCCAGCAGCCCGAGAAAGGTCAGCACGCTGCCCGCCAGCGTGAAGAGGAAGAACTTGATCGCGGCGCGGCGCCGCTCTTGGCTCCCCCAAATCCCGATGAGGAAGAAGAGGGGAATCAGGGTAAACTCGAAGAAGACGTAGAAGAGGATGATGTCCCGGGCGACGAAGACGCCCAGCAGGCCGGTCTCGAGCACCAAGAGGAGGCTGTAGTAGGTGGCGGCCCTCTGGTCGATGGCTTCCCAGCTCACGAGCACGGCGACGACCATCAGCAGGGCCGTCAGTCCGAAGAGCCAGAGGCTCAGTCCGTCCAGGCCGATGCTGAAGCGGATGTCCACTGCGGCGCCGCTCCCGCCGAACCAGGCCGCGTCGAACAGGGCGAAGTCTGCGGCGCCGCCGGGGTAGGAGAGAATGAGCATCGCCGCCATGGCGAGGGTCAGCAGGCTGATGGCAAGGGCGACTTGCCGCACGCGCGCACGGCTCCCCTCGGCGAGGATCGCCCCGACCACGGGAGCCAAGACGGTGGCAAGCAGGAGGTAGTTCATTATAAAGCCGCGACCGTTGGTCGCGCCGTTCTCCATCGCGACCGTTGGTCGCGCAGTGTACCGCGACCAACGGTCGCGGCTCTATGTTCACATCGGCAACGCGCCCAGCAAGACCAGCAACCCCAACACCATCGCCAACGCGTAAAAAGAAATCAATCCTCCTTGCAGCGGCCGCAACTCTGCGCCCAGCCGGACCGGCACGAGCCCGACCCGGTCCACCAGGCCGTCCACGAGCCTGTTGTCGGCCCAGGCCAACAGCCGGGCGAGCATCTCCAGCGGCCGGACGACCAGGGCCTCGTACACCGCGTCGAAGAAGAACTTCCCGGCCGACAGGGCGTAGAGCCCGGTGGCCCGCATCAGGCGGACTGCGGGCGCCAAGTACCTCGGCGCGGCGAGGTACAACAGGCCGGCCAGAGCGATCCCCGCAGCCGCCGCGAGCGTGCCCCAAAGGGCCACGGCGAGCTTGTCTCCCAGGGTAGGATGAACCGCATGGGCCCCCGGCTTCAAGGATGCCAGGGAAGGCGTCCTGGCTAGAAAGTCCTCTAGCGGCCAGACGAACTCAAGCAACATCCCCACGCCGACCGTCCCGATCGCCAGGATCGCCAGCGGCACCGTCATCGAGCCGGGCGATTCCACCGCGCGACCATCCTGCGGATGGTGCCCGCCGGCCTCGTCCGGGATCTTCTCCGGACCGTAGAACGTGCGGAAGAAGGCCCGGAACGTGTAGAAGGCGGTCAGGACCGCGGTCAGAAGCGCCGTCAGGAATAGCCCAAGATAGACGACGGGCAGGAACCCTTCGCCCGCCCGCCCGCGGACTGCCAGGAGGATCGCGTCCTTGCTCCAGAATCCGGCAAACGGCACCACGCCCGCCAGGCCCAAGCAGCCGATCAGGAACGTGGCATGGGTCACGGGCAGGCGGTCGCGCAGGCCGCTGAAGCGGCGGATGTCGATCACGCCGCCCATGGCATGCATGACGCTCCCGGCCCCGAGGAACAAGAGGGCCTTGAAAAAGGCATGAGTCACCAGGTGGAACATCCCGGCGCTAATGCCCAGCAGCGTCCCCGTTCCGAGGCCGAGGAACATGTAGCCGAGCTGGCTGATGGTGGAGTAGGCGAGCAGGCGCTTGAGGTCGGTTTGTGCGACGGCGAGCACCGCGGCCACCAGGGCGGTAA
>CAYGZI010000718.1:0-2877 GCA_964354245.1 uncultured Planctomycetaceae bacterium | reverse complement strand
GACTCTTCCCGGCTCGCACGGGTATTCAAGCGGTCCAGTGGCAGCGACCCACTGACGCTTGCCGTTGATCTCCAGGGTCGCGCCGCGCCGCAGGGGCTCCGGCCAGTCGAGCACAATCGCGGTCTTGGGGCCAGGCGGCTCCTCGCCGGGCCGACGCCAAACGACCAAACCGATCACCAAGACCAACCCAAAGGCCAAGACCCCGATCATCGCGGTCAGCCCCGGTCCGCCGCGTCGTGGCGGCAGGGCCGGCGGCCGCGCGAACCGCTCCGGACCGGCGGGCGCTGCAAAGGGCTCCGAGACCACCGTCGCAAGATAGGGCTCCGGACCAGCCGGCGGGGCAAAGGACTGCGGGCCCAGGGGCTCGATGAAGTCGTACACTTCGGCCTCTTCAGCCGCCGCGGGCTGGGCCCCTTCCAGCCGTGTCCGCAATCGCCCGTCGTAGGCGGCCTTCTTCTCCGCATTCAACAGGCACACCTTCGCCGCCGCCACCTGGTTGAGCAGCTTCTGCGACAGCGCCGTGTGCGGGCCCGTCTGGAACGTGCGCAGATAGGCCATCTGCCGGTCCGCGGCATTTTCGATCACGTCGGGCTGGGACTCGAACAATTGGATCCCCAGCAGCCGATAGTGATCGGGCGGCTGATGCTCCGGCGGGATCCCCAGCCAGCGATGATACGGATCGAACTCCTGCGACATCTAGGCCCCCCAATCAGGTCTGGCCCGGCCGAGCGCATCCTTCCTTCTCATAAGTACCAGATCCCCCGGGATGGGGCAAGGCGGTGCCGAATTGGCGTTGTCTTCCCGGGCGGGGCGCTGTAGGATTGATGTGAAGATGGAGGGCCGGGCAACCGCGAGACGGTCTCCGGGCCAAGGCTTCCTTGTCGCGCGACCCCGCTGGGTTTCGATGTCCTGGTCCGACACACTCTTGGGAAAAGCGGTGGCTTGGCTGGCGGCGGCGCTCGTGCCGTTGCAGACCCTGCCGGCGGGTGCCTGCGGCTGCGCCCGCGATAGGGCCCCCGCAGACTTGCGAAGTCTTGAAGACTTCGGAAGTCTTGGGACGATCCCCCAGGAGCCGGCTGGCGCCGTAGCCTGTCCGCACTGCAAGCCGCAGCCTGTGCAAGCCGCCTCGTGCTGCCAGGTTAAGGCCAAAGCGGGCTGCTGCGGGGCGGATCGTGCGAAGTGCGGCTGCTGCGGGGGTGGGTCAGGTTGCGCGGGCGGGGTGGTTTGCTCCTGCGGCCAGTCTCACCGGAACGACCCTCAGCTTCCTCCGGCCGGCGACTCGCTGAAGGCCAGAGACCTCGCCGGGCCGGCGGTCGTCGCGGCCGCTGTCGCTGGCGACCCGCATGCCCACCTCCTCATCGCCTGCCGTCCTTGGCAGGTTTCTTCCCTCGTGCTCACGCCGCTGGAGCGATTGAGCACGCTCTGCCGGTTCCTCATTTAATCGACATCGCACCGCCGGGATACCGCGCGCCGATTGCACCGGTTGACGCCTTGCGCGCGGCGGCATCGCGTTTCTAGTGTGATTACCCCGACAGCATACGCTATCGGTGTAAAGCCCACGGGATGCAAGTGCGTGGGCTTTGAGGGGCCCAAGAACTTACTCGATATACCAATTCCTACAAGGAAATCGAACCATGTTGCGAGCATCCACTTTCTCTTTGTCAATGATCTTCCTCGCGGCGGCCGTGTTCTTGGGGGGCTGCGGCAAGTCGCCCGAGCGGACGACTCCCAGGGAACCCGCCGCTGCCGAACACAAAGACCACGATGCCGGGCAGACGGCCCCCAGTGAGAAGCCGACGGGGTTGTCGGCCGAAGACCGGGCGCTAATCGAGAAGCAGAAGACCTGTCCGGTGACCGGGGAACCCTTGGGGTCAATGGGCGAGCCGGTCAAGGTCGTGGTCAAGGGACAGACGGTCTTTCTCTGCTGCGCCGGATGCGAAGCGGCCATCAAGAAGGACCCCGACAAGTACCTGGCCAAACTCAAGAAGTAAAGGAACTACTCTCATGGCTTTAGTGAATCATCCAGCGGGTTGGTTTTCGGCGGTCGTTGCCTCCTTTGTCTTTGCGGCGGGCAGTGCCGCCACGGCGGCCTGGGCCCAGTGTGCCTGCTGTGCGGGAGGGGAGCCCCAGCATGGCTCGTCAGCCCAAACCGGGCACGACACGCACGCCGCTCACGGCCCTGGCAGCGCCCCTCACGAGTTGCACCCGCAAGAAGGCGTCAAGCCGCCGTCGATCGTCGCGCGGCCGCCACACGGCGGGCAGGTGACGGCGGCCGAGTCGGTCTACTTCTTCGAGGTCGTGTACCTGCCGCAGCAAACCCGCGTCTATCTCTACGGGGCCTCGCAGGAGCCGCTCAGCGCCCGCAGCGTGGGCGGACAGGTGGTGATGCGGGTCCGCGGGCAGACCCAAGATTTTCGGCTTCCTTTGAAATATGTCTCCCCGCCGCGGGGGTCCAAGGAGCAGGATTACTTGGCCGCGGCCGTGGACGTGAGCCGGGTGCGCGACGGCGACATGATCGCCACGTTCAGCCTCGAAAAGCTGTCCGACCGCCGGCTTCCGAAGGCGGGTTTTGCGCAGACCTTTGCCCTTTCGCAGGAGCGGCCTGAAGCCGCTGGGGCGAAGTCGAAGGAAAGCAACCAAGATGCGATCGCACGCCAGAAGGTCTGCCCGGTCACCGGGCAGCCCTTGGGCTCGATGGGCCAGCCCGTAAGAGTGACGGTCAAAGGTCAGACCGTTTTCCTTTGCTGCCGCGGCTGCGAGCAGGCAATCCGGAAGAATCCCGACAAGTATTTGGCGAAACTGAAGAACTAGAGGATTGCGATCATGTATCGCACGTTGGCGTTGTTGGTTTTTGTAGTGCTGGGCTTGGTGCTTGGG
>CAYGZI010000717.1:0-2884 GCA_964354245.1 uncultured Planctomycetaceae bacterium | reverse complement strand
CATCGCCTCGCCCGACCGGCGCCACGCCACGCAGGCGATAGACGCAGTGCGTGCCGGCAAGGAAGTGTACGTCGAGAAGCCGCTCACCCACTGGCTGCAATTCGATCTTGCCAAGCGGCTCGCCGCTGAGGCCGACAAGCACAAGCGGGTCGTCCAGGTGGGCACGCAGTACATGGCCGACGACGCCTACGAGCAGGCCCGCAAGCTCATCCGCGAGGGCGTGGTGGGCAAGATCGTCCACGTGCAGCGGGGCTTTTTCCGCCGCGGCGATTGGGGCGAGCGCATGCCGATCCCGGACCCCAACGCCAAGCCGGGCCCCGACCTGGACTGGGAGCAGTTCCTCGGCGACGCCCCCAAGGTGCCGTATACCGTCTCGCGGTTCTTCCAGTGGCGGATGTACTGGGACTACTCGGGCGGTCCGGCCACGGACCTCCTGGTCCACATGTTCACGCCGCTCTTCTGCCTCTTGGACGTGGATTTCCCCGAGCGCTGCATGGGGGCCGGCGGCATGTTCCAGTACGACGGCCTGCGCGAGGTGCCCGACACGTTCAACATGATCTTCGACTACGCGGGCGGGCCGAGCGTGGTGCTGATGAACACGCTATCGAACGAGACCGACACCCACACCATGCTCCGCGGCACCAACGGGACGATCCTGCTGGACGGCCGGGGCATTCATATCACGCCGCACGGGGCCAAGAAGGCGTCGCACGTGATCCCGTGGAAGGGCCAGGGAGATACGAAGCTGCTGTGGGTCAACTTCCTGGAGTGCGTGGCCAGCCGCAAGCAGCCCTTGAGCCCGGTGGAGGTGGGGGCGAAGGTGCAGGCCCCGCTCAACATGGCCATCCTCTCGTACCGCGAGAACAAGGTGGCCCGGTTCGACCGGCAGAAAATGGAAATCGTGCTGTAGCCTGGGAGGTAGAATTGGAGGCGGGAGGCAGAAGACAGGAGACAGGAGACGGGAGACAGGAGACAGGAGACAGGAGACAGGAGACAGGAGACAGAAGACAGAAGACGGCCTGGGGCGTCTTGTATTCATCAATCAGCAATCATCAATCAGCATTCGTCCCCCTCCGTGTCCTCCGTGTCTCCGTGGTGTTTGCTTGAGAAGATTTCGCGATGTCACGCCGCCGTAGGATCTTCGCTGTTGGTCTGGCTCTGCTTCTGTTTTCCGCCGCTGCCGCGCCTGCGCGGGCCGAGGAGGGCTTCCGCTATCGCGAGGGACGGTTCGAGCAGGGAGAGCTGAGGTATCGCAGCGGCCTGCCGGTGCTGATCGTGCAGGGCAGTCCGGAGGAGATCGGACGCCAAGAGGCCGCCCTGACCGCCAAAGGGGCCAAGGGGCTCTTGGACTATCCGCGGCAGATGATGCGACTGTTCGGCCAGGAGCGGCGCCTGCCCGAGCTTTTGGCCGCGGGCAGCCAGTTGGTGCCGCAGTTGCCCCGGGACCATCTCGCGGAGCTGAACGCCTTCGCCGCCCAGGCGCGGATCGACCGCGACCTGCTCATCGGCGTCAATACCATGGTCGATAGCTACCGCGGGGCCTTTGGATGCTCGTCGCTGCTCGTCGAGCCGCAGCGGAGCGCGACCGGCGGGCCGCTCTTCGGCCGCAACCTCGACTTCTACACCCGCGCGAACCTCGAAAAGTACAGCCTCGTGACGGTGTACCGGGTCAAGGGGAAGCGGGCGTTTGCGTCGATCGGTTTCCCGGGCATGCTCGGCTGTTTCTCGGGGATGAACGACGCCGGGCTGGCCCTGGCCACGCACGAGGCGTTCTTCAGCCGCGACGAAGCGCCGATGTTCAACCCGAAGGGAGTGCCGTATACGTTCCTCTTCCGCCGCGTTTTGGAGGAGTGTGCGACCGTCGAGGAGGCGGTGGCGCTGCTGAAGTCGGCGGAGCGGACGACGCTCTTCAGCCTGGCGATGGCCGACCGCACGCACTGCGGAGTGGCCGAGGTGACGCCCAAGAGCGTGGTCCTGCGGCTCAGCCAGGAGGGCCTCTGTGCCTGCGTCAATCAGTTCCGCTCGCGCACGCTGGCCACGTTCCGCTTCTCGCCCCGCTACAACAAGCTCATGCAGGCCCAGGAGCTTGCGCAGATCGGCCTGGACGACGTGGCCAAGAAGCTGCACGAGGTACACCAGGGCTGGATGACGCTCCAGACGATGATCTTCGAGCCGGGGCCGCTGCGGCTTCACTTGGCGATCGGCTCGTGCCCCTCGTCCGCCCTCCCGCTAAAGCGGCTGGATTTGGCCCCCTTGCTCAAGCCAACAGTTGCGGCGGAAGGAGAAAACGGGCAGAATGGAGTAGGCAGTAGGCAGTAGGCAGAGGGCAGTGGACGCGGGGTAAATTGAATCTTCACTGCCTACTGCCATCTTTTCTCCACCGAGAACCACCGATGAGCACCAAACTCACGCGACGCGAAATCCTGGCCCGCGGTCTAGGAACCGCTGCCCTCTTAGCCGGCAGCGGCTTGCCGTCGGCTTGGGCAGCTACCCGTCTCCCGTCACCCGCCACGCGCCACCCATCACCCGCCACGCGCCACCCGTCACCCGCCACCCGCCGGCCCGACCAGTCCGACAAGGCCCCCAGTCTCCCCGTGGCCATCCAGCGATGCGAGTCCTACGAGCGCCAATTGCTCCGCAGCAAGCTCGATGAGGCCCTCGACCTGATCGGCGGGATCAAGAAGCTCGTGGCAGGCAAAACCGTCACGGTGAAGCTGAACATCACCGGCGGCCAAGCGGGCAAGATCGGCGGGCGGGAGCCGTACCAGACCTACCACTGCCATCCCAAGATGGTGGCCGCCGCGTGTGCCGCCCTCGCCGACGCCGGGGCCAGCCGGATCATCCTGGCCGAGGGGAATTACACCCGCAAGCCGCCCGAGGAGTT
>CAYGZI010000716.1:0-2895 GCA_964354245.1 uncultured Planctomycetaceae bacterium | reverse complement strand
GTTGGCGTGGCGTTTGGCCATGCGTCCGACCAGCGAGTCCACCTCGGAGGCGACGCCGCCCACGAAGCTCTCGCCCGCCGCCGCTGCCTCGGCCGCCACCGCGTCCAAGCTGGCGGCCTCGCGAGGCAGTCCCGCTTCCATCGAATACCCGTCGATCACCAACGCCGCGGCCCGCAGAGCGGTCTGGTCCCAGCAGCCGGCGAGCGCCCGGGCGGCCCGGGCCTCGGCCTGGCGCTCGCGGCGGTGTCTCCGCCAGGTGCGCACGCCCTCGATCGCGCCCCAGAGCGCGACCTGGGCCGGAGTCCGAGCCCGGAAGACCAGGGCCCCGAAAAACAGCCCGCCCACCCCCTGATAGCTCCGCAACAGCAGGGCAAACGGACTGAACCCCCAACGCGCCGCAATCTGCCCGAGGATCCGGTTCTCCCAGACCCGCCGGCTGGCCAGCAACTCGTCGCGCATCGGGCCCGTAAGCCGGGCCGCCAACCGGGCCCGCTGCAGCTCGATGGCCTCCTCCAGCGCCGCAATCGCCGGCATCGCGGCATCGAGCCGCTGTCGGCAGGCCCCAAGCGTCTCTTCGGCCAGGTCGAGCAGATTGGCCCGGCGGACTCGGGCCGCGGCCGCGCCGGCGAGTTGACGCGTGAGGAGGTCCATCAGGCCCGCGAATTCCCCCCGCGGCTCCAGCCCGTTCCCGGCGTCCGCCAGCGCCGCCAGCGAATCGACCAAGTAGATGTGGCCCGGTGTGTAGTGTGGCTGGAGCACTTGGCGCCAGTCGCCGCGGATATCCTGGTCCACGTCGGCGTGGGTTTGGACAAAAACCAACCGCGCCCCCGCAGCCGCCGCTGCCAGCTCATCCGCCACCCGGGCGCTCCGGTACTTCTGTTGGGTGGTGGCCACCAGCAGCACGTCGCAATGCGGGAGGATGTGCCGCAGCCGGGCCAGGTTCGTATCCGGGGCCTCGGGCGACTCGGTCGTGTCTGGATCGGGGCAATCGACCAAGACGAGGTTGGCCAGTGCCGGCAGGTCGCGATGGACCACGGTGACGCTGTCGGGCTCGATTCCGAACATCTCGGGCGTCGTGCTCGGCCGGCAGACGAGGGTGGGCTGGCGCGTGGTCGGCCTCGACCGATCCGTCTTAGCTACTTGATCCCCCGCGAGAGCGTTAGCCAGGGCACTCTTGCCGACTCCTGTACCCCCTATTATGGCTACAACCAGCGGCGACTCCAAGCGAAGCCGGATCAAACGCACCCGCTCCAGCAGGCGACGAACCAATGCGGTGCATGGGCGTGCCGGCTGCCAGGGCGGCGATTGGTCCGCCCACTGCCCCAGTGCCTCGGCAAGGGCCTCCACCTCCGCCAGCAACTCCAATTGCACTAGTTCAGGGCACGTCATGCAGAGGGGTTAGGGGCCAGGGGTCAGGGGCTGGGGTCTCTCACCAGAAGCATAGCAGAAATCCGACCCGCTGCGGATGGAATCCGGAGGTAGGACCAGTTTCGGACTGGTCCTAGCGCGGGGGAACTGTTCGCGAGCCGCGGCGTTCGCTATGCTAGTCGCTGGGAAGACTCCTCATGGAGCTTGGTGCCGGAGTGGTCCTGCCGCACGCGGCGGCTTTTGGGGCAGCAGTGCAACTGCTGCCCCAGCCAAGGTGAACGATCGGACACAGGAGGAACCTATGTTTCACGGCGTGCCCGTCTTGTTGGCTGCCTGGTCGGCCTTGCTCATCTTCTTCGTCGCCGTCGGCGCCCTGTTCGCCGCGGTGTTCGCGATCATCGTGATGATGTACGGACCGCTCTGGTTCCAGGCCTATTGCACCCGGGCCCGAGTGTCCATTTGGGACCTGATCGGCATGAGTTTCCGCCAGGTCCCTTCGAAGCTGATCGTCCAGGCGAAGATCATGGCGATGCAGGCGGGCCTGGGCGACGAAAAGGAGATGGGCGTCAGCACCCGGCGCCTGGAAGCCCACTACTTGGCGGGAGGCAACGTGCCGAACGTGATCCGGGCCTTGATCGCCGCCCATCGCGCCGATCTGGACTTGAACTTCGACCGCGCCGCCGCCATCGATCTGGCCGGGCGCAGCGTTCTGGAGGCCGTGCAGACCAGCGTTTACCCCAAAGTCATCGACTGCCCCGACCCCGCGAAAAGCCACAAGTCCACGCTCGGGGCGATCGCCAAGAATGGCGTCGAGCTGCGGATCCGCGCCCTCGTCACCGTACGCACCAATCTGAAGCGCCTCATCGGCGGAGCGACCGAGGAGACGATCATCGCCCGGGTCGGCGAGGGAATCATCACCGCCATCGGCTCCTCCGACACGCACTTGATGGTCATGGAGAATCCCGACCGGATCTCCAAGGCGGTGCTGGAGCGCGGCCTGGACGCCCAAACGGCCTTCGAGATTGTCTCCATCGACATCGCCGACGTGGACGTGGGCGAAAACATCGGGGCCCGCCTCCAGGCCGATCAAGCCGAGGCCGACACGCGAGTCGCCCGGGCCAAGGCCGAGCAGCGGCGTGCCATGGCCATGGCACGCGAACAGGAGATGAAGGCCGAGGTGGCCCGCAATCGCGCCCGGGTCTTCCTCGCCGAAGCGGAAGTGCCGCTGGCCATGGCCGCAGCGTTCCGCGAGGGGAATTTGGAGCGCGTACCCCGCGGGGGCAACCACTAGAAGCCTGTGCTACTACGCGCCCGGCTTCTTTGCGGCGCCCGGGTCGTTGGCCGGCGGGTCCGGAACGAATGGAGTGCCGGAATCGGCGTCGCCGGCCGCACCGTTGGCCGGCTTCTTAGCAGGCGTCTTCTTGATGCCGGGGGTCTTGCCGGACGCGCCGGGCTTGCCCGTGCCCGATTTCGCCGCCTTACCCGCCGTGCCCTTGGGCGCAAACGGATTCTCCTCCGCGCCTGCCG
>CAYGZI010000715.1:0-2897 GCA_964354245.1 uncultured Planctomycetaceae bacterium | reverse complement strand
CGGACCGCGCGCGGCTGGTGGGACTGGTGGGACGGCTCTGGCCGCAGAAGCGGGTCAAGGACGCCATCTGGGCCGCCGACCTCTTGAAGGTGATCAGCCGCGACGTGTATCTGCTGGTCAGCGGCGACGGCCCCCACCGGACCCGGCTCGAGACGTTCCGCGACCAGGTCGAGATCCGCGATCGGGTCCTTTTCCTCGGCCAGCGCGATGACGTGCCGCGGCTGCTGCCGCACTTCGACGCGCTATGGTCGGCCAGCGCGTTCGAAGGGCAGTCCAACGCGATCATGGAGGCCATGGCGACGGGCGTCCCCGTGGCGGCCACCGACATCCCCGGCACCCGCGACCTGGTCGTTCACGGCACGACCGGTTATCTCGTGCCGACCGAAGGCCGGCCGGCCTTTGCGGCCACGGTCAACACGTCGGTCGCCAAGGGCCTGGCCAAATACACGAACATCCTGCTGGACGACCCGGCACTGGCCCGGCGCCTCGGCCAATCCGCACGCCGGCGCATGCTCGACGAGTTCAGCGTGGAGCGGATGGTCGCCCGCTACGCTGACCTGTATCGCCGGCTGTTGGAGCCGGCGGGCACGGCTTGACGCGGCTGCTGGGGCTGCCTAGAATCGGTTGAGTGGCCCCAAATCCGGGGGAGGATTCGACTTCCGAAGTCTTGAAGACTTCGGAAGTCCAGCAGGGCAGGAGGTGGTGTTATGGCTGTTTCCACTCTCGTTACCGCCGATGAACTGTTGCGAATGCCTCGGGACGGCTACCGCTACGAGCTGGTGGCCGGGGAGATCAAGAAGATGCCACCTCCCGGTTGGAGACATGGCGTGGTAGTCATGCGGCTTAGTGCCTTGCTGGGGCAATATGTCCGCGAACAGGATCCCGGACTCGCTTTCTGCGGCGACACCGGGTTTCTTCTGGCACGTGACCCCGACACGGTACGGGGACCTGACCTCGCTTTTGTCCGCAAAGACCGTCTCCCGGCGGAGGAGCCCGAGGAAGCCTATTGGCCGGGAGCCCCGGATCTTGTCGTGGAGGTCATCTCCCCGGGCGATACGATCCACGAAATCGACGACAAGGTCAAAGCGTGGCTCGACGCCGGGGCGCTGATGGTCTGGGTGGTGAATCCCAAGTGGCGAAGCGTCACGGTCTATCGCTCGTCGACCAACATCAAGACGCTGACCGAGAGTGACGAATTGTCCGGCGAGGATGTTGTTCCCGGTTTCCGCTGCCGGGTTGGAGAGATCTTCGGCGGCCCGACCTGAACGGCCTCGGTGACTCTGGGAAGGCGAGCCTCCTGCCGATCGCGGAACTGAGTGCCAAGTCAACAGGGCACGAGGTGAATGGCGTGCGAGTCGGAGGCAATGGGAGCGCACACAGTCGCCTCCCCGTTGCCCCTCTTGCCTGTCTTGCGCAGATTTCCTTGCCGCGAAACGCCGGCTGAGTTAGAATCAGCGGACTCCGTTTGGCCGTCGCGCCTCCAAGGTCAAGGAAGGCAATCCCATGAGCACGGACGCCGCTCTCACCCCGATTCGGCTCACTCCCTTGGAGCAGCTTCGCTATGGCCGCGAGATCCTCCAATGGGAAAGCCGCAGTCTGGCCGACGTGGCAAAACGTCTGGGCGACAGCTTCTGCCGCGCGGCCGAGCTGCTCTATGAGTGCCGCGGCGCCGCGATCGTCTGCGGAATGGGCAAGGCCGGGCTGATCGGGCAGAAGATCATGGCCACGCTGGCCTCCACCGGCACGCGAAGCCATTTCCTCCATCCGGCCGAGGCACTACACGGCGATCTGGGCAGGATCCACCCCCAGGATGTCGTCCTGATTCTCTCCCAAAGTGGCGAGACCGAAGAGGTGCTGCGGCTCTTGCCTCCGCTGGCACAATTGGGCGTGCCGATCATTGCCGTCACTTGCCGGGCCGAAAGCTCGCTCGGGCGCGCCGCCGCCGCCACGATCGACCTCGGGCCGCTGGAAGAGGCCGGCCGGCTCGGACTGGCTCCAAGCACCAGCACCACGGCCATGCTGGCGGTGGGCGATGCCTTGGCCTTGGTGGTCAGCCGGATGCGCAATTTCAGCCGCGAGGATTTCGCCCGGTTTCACCCGGCCGGCAATCTGGGCCGGAAACTGAGCAAGGTGGAAGATCACTCGCGCCCGCTGGCCCAATGCCGCGTTGCGCCCGAGAGTAAGACGATCCGCGAGGTCTTTGTCTCGCTGAGCGTCCCGGGCCGGCGGACCGGGGCCATCATGCTGGTGGACCAGAGCGGTCGGCTGTCGGGGATCTTTACCGATAGCGACCTGGCCCGGCTGTTCGAGCGCCGTCGCGAAGGCGACCTGGACCGGCCGATCCGCGAGGTGATGACCCCCCATCCGGTGACCGTTCCGCTCGGCTCGATGATGACCGACGCCGTGGCGATCATGGCCCAGCGCAGGATCAGCGAGTTGCCCGTGGTGGATGCCCAGGGGAGTCCGGTGGGGTTGATTGACGTGACCGACGTGGTGGGGCTCCTTCCCGCCGAGGGAGAGACTGAGACGGTGCCGGTCAAGTCGAGTTTAGGGGCTGGAGGTCCTCCGCGGCCGGCGTGTCGCGTCTTTCGTGAACCGGAGGAAGGACAGCCGACGTAATGTAGGGCGGGTCGCCAGTCCACCCTACAGAATGGTAGGACGGATTGCCAATCCGTCCTGCAAGAATCGGACGAGTCAGAAACTCGTCCTACAGCAGTCGTTGCGCAGGCAGTTACCTATGAATCTCGAAGAGCGATCTCAGCGGATCGAGCTGATCCTGGCCGACGTGGACGGCGTGCTCACCGACGGCCGCATCGTGGTCAACAACCAGGGGATCGAGACCAAGCTGTTCCACATCCGCGACGGGATGGGCATCCGCCTTTGGCAGAAGGCGGGCT
>CAYGZI010000714.1:0-2905 GCA_964354245.1 uncultured Planctomycetaceae bacterium | reverse complement strand
TTCTACAGCAGCATTTTGGTATTGGAGATTTCAGCAGTTTGAGGCATACAGGATGTATGGTTGAACGGACTGGCCGGTTCGGCGTCTTGCGGAAGTCAACAGGAGGACTCTGTCATGAAGACGATCGAACTGCGCGCAGCGGCCAGACGGCTGCGAAGGTTGCACCAGCGTTTTGCCCCTTGCTTCGGACGGATCGAGGCTCAGGAGCACTCCTTGGCGTATCTCCGGGGACTGCTCCTGGCCGAAGGGCGCAAGAGCGTGGAGCCGATGGCCTTGCGGTTTGGCGGGCCCTCGGTCCGCCGGCCGCTGATCGACCAGAACGTGGTTTTGGCCTGGCAGCGGTTCTTGACGGTTTCGCCCTGGGAGGCTAACGCCGTGCAGCGAGAAATCCAGGCGGTGTTTGTGGAGGAGTTCGTCCCCAGCGCCTCGGAGTGGGCGATCGGCACGGTGGGCGTGATCGACGGATCGGGCTTCGTCAAGCGTGGCACGCACAGCGTGGGCGTGGCCCGACAATGGTGCGGCCGCTTGGGGAAGGTGGAGAACTGTCAGGTCGGAGTGTTCTTGCTGGGGGTGACTCCGGCAGGAGCCTCGCTTCTGGATCACCAGCTCTTTTTGCCCGAGGAGTGGGCCGGGGACGCCGAGCGACGCAAGAAGACGCGCGTGCCCGAGGAGATCGCCTTCCAGACCAAACCCCAGATCGCCGCCGCCTTGCTCTGATGGAAGTCCCCTGCAATACGACGGTCTGGACCGACCGGCCGATGCACACGACCCCCGACGCCTACGTGTGGCAAGTGCGTCTGCTGGTGGACACGCTCCCCGAGAAAGCCTGGCAGACGATCCAACTCCGCGAAGGCGCCAAGGGGCCGCTGGTCTTCCAGTTTGCCCGCCTTCGGATCTGGTCGGTGCGGCATCGTCACGCGGGCCCGCCGCTGTGGCTTCTGATTCGCCGCTCGCTGGAAGCGAAGCCGGAAGTCAAATATTATCTGTCGAACGCCGCGGCGGACACGCCGCTGGAAACGATGGCCCTGGTGAGCGGTTCCCGCGGGCGGGTGGAAGAGTTCTTCGAGGACGCCAAAGGGCAACTGGGGATGGCGCAGTACGAGGCCCGCTCGTGGACGAGCTGGCATCACCACATGAGCTTGGTGGCACTGGCGCATTTGTTCGTCACCCAAACGCGGCGCGACCTGAAACGGGACGTACCGGAACTGACCCTCGACATGGCGATGCACCTGCTGCGATCGGCGCTGCCCCGGCCGCGGTTGTCCCCCGAGGACGCGATGGAATTGGTCGACTACCATCTGGCCCGAAACCGTCAAGCCCGAGAGTCGCACCGGAATTCGTGGCTGGCCAAGCACAAAAACATCGTCCGTAAAATGCTGCTGTAGAACTAGCGGCTGTCTCGTATTCTCAACCGTTTGCTCGGACGTTCCATCATACGACCCTTAAACGGGACGCCCAAGGCTACGGTGTCGTCGTCTCGCCAGTTCCACCTTCCTGGACAAGCTTGGTCATTTCGATTCACGGCCGAAGACCTCTGTAGTGAGCGTAAGGGTTAGACCCTTTGTGCCGTCGGACGGTTTCGAAACGCACCGGTTCTGAACCGCGGCTTGCCGTGTCGGGGATGCGCGATGGCGGCAGGTGAGCCGGTTGCTGGCGGTCGGCCCCTCTGCGGCAGACGGCCGCAACCGCTATCTCCGGCCAGAGACGCTTTGGTAAAAGGTGTTAGCATGGAAGGTTTGCCCGGCGTGGCCAGGCTCCACGAGCGATGGTAAAGTGCGAATGGACGAGACGTGCGGCGACTGGCTGGTTCTGCGACCTTCCTTGGGACCGTGAACGCAAGGTGGTTACTTGGCATCTGAAGGCAAGAGCTTTGGCCGACCCTGCTTGTGGATTGCAGTAATCCTCGCAATTCCCGTAGTCCCGCTGGTGGTGTTCGGGGACACGATGGAGGAGCGTTTTGCGTCGTGGCTCGATGCCACGCTTCCCTCCAGTTCAGTGGTGATGCTGGTAATCGGTCTCCTCGTCGCTGACATTCTCCTGCCTGTGCCTTCGAGCGTGGTGACCACGTTTTCCGGGCGAATGTTGGGATTCTGGGGAGGCACGGCTGCGTCGTGGTGCGGGATGACGGCGGGGGCGATGATCGTTTTCGGACTGGCCCGGGCGTGTGGGCGCCCACTCGTCCAGCGACTGACCACGGCAGACGAACTGGAGCGGGTGAATGCGATGGCCGCCCGCACGGGCATATTTGTTCTGGTGCTCTCAAGACCAATCCCGGTCCTGGCCGAGGCCAGCGTCTTGCTCATGGCGACCACGCGTCTGGCGTGTTGGCGGTTCATGGCGGCAGTGAGTCTGAGCAACTTGGGGATTGCCGCGGCGTATTCAGCATTGGGCGATTCTGTGAAGTTGCCCATTGCGATCGCTGCTTCGATCGCGCTGCCGTTTCTGGTTGGGGGCGTTGCTCGCCTGCTGTGGCCGAAACCGGGCCAACGGCCATCAACAACGAGACACCAGCCAGGAGAGGCTCAGTAGATGCTACTTGCTTGACGCCCCGCTACTCCGCATCCATGGAAACGCGGAAGCCCAAAGTCAGGTTGCGGTTCTCGGGCTGGCTCGCGCTGCGGCTTGCGGATCGGCAGCCCCTGGCGCAGTTGAACCAGCCGCCGCCTCGGTACACGCGTTCCTGGCCGGTTGCAGGCCCTGCTGGGTCGTTCGTCGGCGACTGGGCATAGTATTCCGTGTCGTACCAGTCCGCGCACCATTCCCAGATATTTCCGTGCATGTCGTACAGACCAAATGGGTTCGGCAAGAAGCTCCCCGCGGGCGAAGTATAGGCATGACCGTCGCTGGCTTTGATCACGCCCTTCAACTCGGGGAATTTCGCCTCGAACGCCGCGTCCGCCACGTT
>CAYGZI010000713.1:0-2908 GCA_964354245.1 uncultured Planctomycetaceae bacterium | reverse complement strand
CTGTAAAGGGACAGGCTCCTTGCCTGAAGTATCCATTTGCCCTCAAGGAGCTCTATCCCACTATCCCTGCCCTTGATGTGCACGCCGCCTATATGATGATCAGGGCAGAATTTGAGCAAATGGATGAGCTCCTCTCTGACCGGTTACGGCTGCGCAGGAGCTTTCGCTTGCCACCTGTGTCGGAACCCTCTCAGGCACTGGATCTGCTAAACAGTATCCTGTTGGCCAAAGGCTTCACCTTGGTGCGCAAGGACCGGATGCTGTTTGTTGTTGCGGTGGACGAGTTGGCCGGAGGGGTCCCGCCGTACTTGGTCAGTGAAGTCACCCCAGAGGATCTCGATAAGCGAGGGAGTTACGAGTTGGTCAGCGTCTTCTTCCCCGTCGTGGGAGTCAGCCCGGAAGAAGCGCAAACGGAGATCCGTCCGCTGGTGGTGCCGCCGGGGTCCGTGATCACCCTGGCCAAGGCCCGGCTGCTATTGGTCACGGAGACCGTGGCGCGGCTGAAGATGATCCGCCGCGTGCTCAAGGACATTGAGCAGCCGGCCAATCTCGTGGAGATTCACGAGTTCCGGATCGATCCCCAGGAAGGCGTCAAGATGTTGGCGCCCCTGATGGGCATCCCGGCAAATGCGACCTCGACCGCCGACGGCTCGTTCGCGTATGCCCTGGACGCGTCCGGCACCAGGCTCATCATGACGGGAAAGCCGGAGAAACTGAGGCAGGCCAAGGGGATTTTGGACAAGATCGATCCGCGGGACCCGGACAATCCGCCGGCCAGCGTCGCCAGCGGCCCGCCGGAGCTGAAAACCTATCCCGTCACTGCCGCCGACCCCGATACGGTGTACAAGGTCGTTACGAGCATGATGGTGGGGGAACAGGGCCTCACGATCTCCACCGACCCGAAGACGGGATATCTGCTGGTCTGGGGGCGGCCGGCCCAACATGCGAAGATCCGCGCAATCCTCGACCAGATGCAGCAGCCGACCGCCCGCAAGATCGAAGTGATTCAACTCCGCACCCTGGACCCGCAGGTGACTGTCCTGGCGATCACCAAGATGTTCATCACCGGGCAGGGACCCACGGCCCCCACGGTCGATGCCGATCCGGTGAAGCGTCAACTCCTGGTGCGCGGCAGCGAGGGCCAGATCGCGCAGATCAAGGAGTTCCTCAAGGACATGGGCGAGGTCGCCGGCACCGACACGGGGAACGGCGGCCGGAACGTCATCGTGCTGCCGCCGATTCCCCCGCGGGTTGCCCGCTCGGCCTTGGAGCAGCTTCAACAGATGTGGCCGCCACTGCGGCGCAATCCGATCCGCGTGGTGACGCCCTCGGGGAGCATCCCCCAATTTTTCCCCAACGGGCCGCCGGAAGCCAAGGCGATTGACGAGAACGGGCTCGATTTGCCGGAGTCTCCGGACCAGGCGTCCGGGATGTCGGAGGACATGCTCGAATTCTACCGGCAACTGAGAGACGCCGACGTGACCCTGCCGTCCTACCGGCCGGCGGTGCCGTCGCTCTCGCGACAGACCCCCGAAAGAGGCCAGTCCCCGACCTCGGAGAGACGCGGCCGGGGTGGCCCCGGTGGTCCGTTCGGTCCGAGTGGCGCTGGTGCGTCGGGGCCTGGTCAGCATCAGCATGGGGAGCAGCCTCCCGGGACTCCGCCGTCGATGCGGGACCGGTCCACGGCGGTCCCGCCTCCCGCTTCACGCCCGGGGCCGCGCTATTTCCTGGTCGCAGCACAGCAGCCGAAGGATGAAGCCGGTTCGTCCCCTGCCAAGGGCAAGCCGGACGCTGCGGACCGCAAGGGGCCCGCCAAGCCGTCCGGCGGGACGGACGGGGCACCGGTCTATGTGGGCATTGGGCCGGGCGGAGTGATCATCGCTTCGGACGACCCCGAGGCCCTCGAAGAATTCGAGCGCCTGTTCAACATGCTCCTCAGCATGGGACCTCCCGGCGACTCGGAGATGACCATCTTCTACCTCAAGTACGCCAAGGCGTTCTCGGTGACGGAAACCCTGGAATCGATCTTTGGCATCGGCGGCGGCGGCGGGGGCGGGACGCTGTTGGGCGACATCGCCGCGAGCACCTTGAACGAGATGGGCGGCGGAGTCCTCGGCACCATGTTGGGCCTTGGTGGAGACGGCGGCGGCGGCGCCCGGAGCGCCGGCGCGCCGCTGATCGTTCCCGACTCGCGCCTGAATGCCCTCTTCGTTAAGGCCGATCCGGTGGCTCTGGACATGATCGAGCAGCTTCTGAAGATCCTCGATCGGCCGGGGAGCCCGGAGGCTACCGCCGTCGAAGCCAAACCGCGCCTGATCCCGGTCTTCAACACCCAGGCCCAAGAAGTCGCGGACGTGGTGAAGCAGGTCTACTCAGAACGACTCACTGGCCAAGGGGCGGGAGCGGGCCGGCAGCCCAGCCCCCAGGAGTTCCTCCAGGCATTGGCGGGATCGCGGGGTGGCGGACGCGGCGGAGCGGGCCGCGGTGGTGCCCGCCGGCAACAGGAAGAACTCCCCAAGATGTCCATCGGCGTTGACTACCGGACAAACTCCCTGATCGTGGCGGCGCCGGATGCGCTGTTCAAGGAGGTCGAGGACCTTGTCATACAGTTGGACGAAGGAGCCATCGATTCCAACCAGACCTACTCCGTCGTGCGACTCAAAGGCGGGACCAGTCCCGCGGCGGTCCAGTTGGCCCTCCAGTCCATGATGGGGTCCCAGGCCCAAGTCACCAGGCGTTCCGTGGGTGGGTCCGGCGGTTTTGGGACGGGCGCCATGCCCGGCGGATTCGGGCCTCAAATGGGCATGGGCGGCCCGTTCGGCGGGGGCGGCCCGTTCGGCGGCGGGATGTCACCCTTCGGGGCTGGAGGCTTTGGGGGCCGGGGTGGATTCCAGCCGGGCGGCGGGGG
>CAYGZI010000712.1:0-2921 GCA_964354245.1 uncultured Planctomycetaceae bacterium | reverse complement strand
CCCGGCCCCCAGCCCCTGTCCCGTGCGATTCCCCTTCTCCCTGACCCGTTCGATGACGGGCTACCTGCTCAAGCAGCGTTGGGCCGGGCGCAAGCGGTTCCCCCTGGTCCTGATGCTGGAGCCGAGCCACACGTGTAACCTGCACTGTGCCGGGTGTGGGCGGATCCGCGAATATGCCCACACGCTGTCCGAGCGCATGTCGATCCAGGAGTGCCTGGACGCAGTCGAGGAGTGTGGGGCCCCCGTGGTGAGCGTCTGCGGCGGCGAGCCGCTCGTGTACCAGGGAATCGAGGAACTGGTCGAGAAGCTCGTCGCACGCCGCAAGCACGTCTATCTCTGCACCAACGGGCTGCTACTGGCGGAGAAGCTCGGGGGCTTGCGCCCGTCGAGCCGGATGATGGTCAACGTCCATTTGGACGGCATGGAATCGACCCACGACCGGGCCGCCGGACGCAGCGGCGTGTTTCAGCAGGCCGTGGCTGGCATCGCGGCTGCCAAGCAGGCCGGCTTCCTGGTCTTCACCAACACGACGATCTACCGCGAAACCGACGTCCACGAGATCGCCGTGCTCTTGGAGTACCTCACGCAGCTTGGCGTGGACGGATTGATGATCTCGCCGGCCTACGGCTACGAGGCGGTCCAGCAAAGCGATCCCCACGCCCGCGAAGACCTCTTCATGACGCGGGAGGAGGTCCACGCCAAGTTCCGCGAGGGCAGGCCGCTCTGGTCGCGGTTCCGGCTGGTCGCCTCGCCGGTCTACCTGGATTTCCTTTGCGGCCGGCGGACCCTGCCCTGTGCGGCGTGGGCCAATCCCACGCGGAACGTCCGCGGCTGGAAGGGCCCCTGCTATCTGGTCACCGACCGCCACTACGCCACCTACCGCGATCTGCTAAAATTGACCGATTGGGCGAGTCTGGGCCCTGGGGGCGATTCGCGCTGCGAGCACTGCCTGGTCCACTGCGGGTTTGAGCCCGCCGCGGTCTTCGCCGCCAATCGCCGGCTGCGGGACGTGCTGGCCATGGCCGTGTGGCAAATGACGTAGCTATCAGCTTTCAGCCATCAGCCTTCAGCAATCGCGTGGGAACGGCCCTGCCTGATGGCTGACTGCTGATAGCTGATAGCTGACTGCTGAAAGCTGATAGCTCATGCCTTATCGATGGTTCCTGCAAAACTGGCTCCGCGGCATGGCCGGCCAGACGCTCCGCGAGACGGTCGCCGGGGCTGCCCGGCAGCAGATTGCCGGGACACGGCAGGCCGCGGAGGATGCGGCCCAGGGCCCGCGCCCTTGCGACGTGGGGATCGTCTTCGCCTTGACCAACGAGTCCGGCGGCATGGAGGACCTGCTCGAAGACGTCGTCGCCGTCCGCGGCGAGGGCTTCACGGTCCGCCGGGGCCAGTGGCGCGGGCGGCACGTCGCGATGGCGATCTCCGGGGCGGGGCGCCGGGCCGCGGCCCGCGCCGCCGACGCCCTGATCCTCGGCCACCACCCGCCGCTGGTGATCTCGGCCGGTTTCTGCGGCGCCTTGAGCCCCGAGGTCCGCCGCCACGACGTCGTGGTTGCCGATAGTCTGACCGACGCCGCGGGCAACGTCATCCAGCTCGACCGCAGCGGATGGGCTCCGGCCCTGCCGGCCCCGCCGCCGAAGGTCCACGTGGGCCGGCTGCTGACGGTTGACGAGATTGTGCGGCGGGCTGCCGAGAAGCGCCAATTAGGGGAAAAACTCCAAGCGGTCGCCGTGGACCTGGAGAGCTTCGCGGTGGCCGAAGTGTGCCGGCGCCAAGGCGTCCCGATCTTGGCAATCCGCATCGCGACCGATGCCCTGGACGACGAGCTGCCCCGCGAAGTGGAGCGTCTCACGCGCCAAAGGACCCTCGCCGGCCGTTGGGGAGCGGCCTTCGGGGCCATCCTCAGCCGGCCGGGCGTCATCAAGGACCTCTACAAGCTCAGGGAAAACGCCCTGACGGCTTCCGACCGCCTGGCCCGGTTCCTCATTCGGATGATCGAAACATAAAGCCGCGACCGGCGGTCGCGGCCCGATTCGGCGCGACCGCCAGCGCGGTCCGATCCGCGCGACCGCCGGTCGCGGCTTTATGACACTGGGTAAAATGCGCTTGACTTGGCTGCGCCGGACGTGGTACGTTCGTCTGTTTTGGCGCAAGCGGCTACCGCCCGTCGGGTCGCCGCCACGAGGAAACGACCCATGAAGTATGCGTCCCTTGGCCCGATCGCCGTCCATTTGCCCCCGAAGGCGGAGGACAACGACCTGCTCAAACAGCAGTTCCCGTCCTGGAACATGGACTTGATCTACGCCAAAACGGGGATCCGCGTCCGTCACGTGGCCGCACGGGAGGAGTGCGTCTCAGACCTCGGCGTGGCCGCGGCGGAAACGCTCTTCCGCGAGCACGACATCGACCGCCGCTCGGTCGATTTCCTCCTGTTCTGCACCCAGACCCCCGATTATCCCTTGCCCACGACCGCCTGCATTGTCCAGGACCGGCTCGGCCTGCCCACTTCCATCGGAGCGCTGGACTTTAACTTGGGGTGCTCGGGGTACGTTTACGGCCTGTCGCTGGCCGACGGGCTCATCCGCAGCGGCATGGCCAAGCGGGTCCTCCTGATCACTGCGGAGACCTACACCAAGTACATCCATCCAACCGACCGCTCCTTGCGCACGATCTTCAGCGACGGGGCCGCAGCCACCCTGGTCGATGCCGCCGACGACCCGAGCCTCGTGGGGTTCGCCTTTGGCACGGACGGTCGCGGGGCCGACACCCTGATCGTCACCGAGGGCGGGGCCCGGCCCAAGGACCTCGCCATCCAGCCGCGCAAGCGCAAGCGCTGGCCCAGCAGCCTCTACATGGACGGCCCAGAACTGGTCAAGTTCACCCTGGCGGTGGTGCCGCCGCTGGTAGATCGCGTG
>CAYGZI010000711.1:0-2925 GCA_964354245.1 uncultured Planctomycetaceae bacterium | reverse complement strand
TGATCTTCCCCCTGCGGTGGGAGTCCAGGAATTCCGCGGTGAAACGCACGGCGGGCGGGGGAAGAACGGCGCTTTACGGATCCCGGTTGATGCGCCAGGGCAAACGCGGCAAGGGGTCCTGAGTGCTGCCGGACGCCGATGAAGATCGCTTCTCCGAGGCCGGAGCAGACCCTGAGCCGCTTTGGGGCGACGGGGCCGGCTCACGACGGTCGGCCGTCCGGAGTCCGTCGGAAACCGCGGGCGTCCTGGCCGCCGGCTTGGCCAACCCGCGGTCTGGGCCGATCGAGCCGACACTGTAGAAACGAGTGGTCCCTTCGCGCACGACGCGTGCGCCGGCCGCTTCGGAGCGGACTTCGACGCGGTAGATGTGGTTGCCGGGCGCGTCGGCCTTGGCCTTGATCTTCAGAACGGTGCTCTGACCGGCAGCCAGGCGCTCGATGGGCTCAAAGACCACCTGGCCCGCGCTGATCTTGTGCTTTGCCCCCTCGGCCGACGTGGGCTCGACGCCGTTGGAGAAATAAACCAGCACCTCGACGCCGTCGGCGCCAGCGGTCCCGCGGTTTTGGACGTGGACCTGGTAGGTCGCGTCGGACTCCAGGGCGACCGGGCCCGGCGGATCGTCCACCGCGAGCGTCAGATTGGCCGTGGCCTCGGCTTGGACGACTGCGGCGGCCGTAGCGGTCAGATCGCCGTCGGCAGCGGTCTGGATGTCCAGGCGGTGGTTGCCCGGAGTGGTCGCGGAGCAGGTCATCTCGCAAACGGCTTCCGCGCCCGGCGCGAGGTCCTGGAGCGTCCAGATGATCTTGCCGCCGTCGGGGCTCACGCGGGGACTCTGCGGGCTCGCCACATACTTGGTTGCGGGTGGAAGGGTCGCGGTGACAACGGGATGCGAAGCGGGGGCATTGCCCGTATTAGTGAGGCGAATCCGATACGTGGCCTCGGTGCCGACGAACTGCACTTTCGGGGCCTCGATCTCCGCCTTCAGGAGAGCCCGCCGCACCACAATCTGCTCGACCCGCTCTGCGCGGATTCCGCCATCGCCGCGGGCTTCGACGTGGATCGCCAGGTTTCCGGTCTGGCGTGCGGTCAACTCCACGTCGATCGTCTTCTTCTGGCCTGCGGCCACGGTGCCGAACTGGTGGGAGGCCGTGGCCGGCTTCTCGCCCGGCGCGGTCGGGGAGATCGTGATGACGACGTTCTCGGCGTCTCCGTTGCCGGTGTTGGAGACTTCGAGTCTGTAGACCTCCGCTTTGCCGAAGAGAACCTCCCGCGGGCCCTCAAACCCGAGTGCCAGCTTCGGCTCCTGGACCTCAATCTGAGTTTGGGAAGCGGCCGGGGTGAAGGTCCATTTCACGGCCAGCTCAAAGGGGCGGCTTTGGCGGGGCACGACCCGCAAGAGGAGGCGTTCTTTGGCCTTGGGGTCGAGACGCCCAAGGCGCCAGCGGAACGGACCCGCGGGCTCGGGCCCCTTGGCCGCGGTGGTCGCCCCTGCGCTGGCGTCGGCCCCCATGACGTCGGCCCACTGGGGAAGCTCGACCGTCACGACCACGTCTTCGGCGGCGACCTCGCCCGCGTTGCGCACGGTGATTTCGTAAGTGGATTCCTTTCCGACGAGGATCCGCCGCGGGCCAACGGTCTCTGCCAGGAGCTGGGGCCCTTGGGTCGCGAAAAGCACGCCCTGGCCATCGGCCTGCCTGCTGACCCGGCCGGGTTGGGCGGTCTTGCTTTCAGCGGAGCCCGTTTTGCCGGGAGCCCACGGGCCGCCCGGAGTCGTTTGCGGGCCGGCGGGGCGAGAAGGGCTTGGCCACGGACTGCCAAGCAGGGAGCTTGTGCCGGAACGCGCGGCTCCCGTGGAACCGGTCGCCGGCGAAGTGACTGCGGGCGTGGAGGCCGTGGTAACTGTGGGAGAGGCGGAGGCGGCAGTGCCCCGGGCAGGGGGCTGGTCAGAGACGGTAACGCCCGAAACGGTGGGGGGCGTGGAGTTGCGGCTTGCTTCGGCGGGCGTGACGCCCTCCCTGGATGGATTTGAGTCGCCGGCCGAGGTCTGGGAACCGGATTGCCCGGCGGGGCTGGCCGCGGGTTGCTCGGTAGGGCCAAAGGCCGATTGCCGGAATCCGTTGAGTCGCTCGTGCAATGGCGGCAGGGCGGGCGTGTCGGAGCTGCCATCCGTGGCCGGGACCGTCGTCCGTGCCGCGGGTTCGTCCCCAGGTTCGGCGCGCACAAAGTGACGGACCTGGCCCGCGTTGGCCGAGCCGGTGCGCCCGGTAGCGGGCTGGGGCGAAACGGTGGCGGCGGGCTGCGACGTCTCCGCCTCGGCGTCCGGCGCCCATGCGCGCCGGGCGGATGGCGATGCCGCTTCTGGGGTTGTGCGGTCGGACTTGGGCCGGCGGGTTGCGGGCTTGGGCCGCGAAGGCTTGGCCGGCTTGTCTTCGTCGTCGGCAGTCCCGCCGAAGATCGCGCGCCCGAGGCCATCGAGTCGGTCCAGCAAGGTCCCCCCCGACTTGGCATTCCCGGGGGAACTTTGTGCGGGCGCGGATCGCGGGCCCCCGGCCGCGACCCAGGCCACAACCACCAAGGAAACGAAGAGTCTGCACCGCATGACGATGCCCTAGCCAAACAAGAACGGACTTTGGACTCTTCATCGGGTATCGGAAGAAACGATTTTTTGGGTTTAGCCGAGTTCACCGTTTCTTACGAATAGTCGGATACGAGACCGTGGGATGAATAGGAGGTATGGGTAAAATGTAATGCGGAAGCTCCCCGAGCCCATGGTCACTCGAGAAGGGAGGCGCGGTGTGCCACTGCTTCGCAGAAGCAGTGCTCGCCGTAACCAGAAGACACTGCTTGCCTTGCGGCAAGCAGTGGCACACTGCCCTTAGAGCTTCTGCCCGTAGTAGCTGCTCAGCGCCCGGACTCGCGAGACCA
>CAYGZI010000710.1:0-2967 GCA_964354245.1 uncultured Planctomycetaceae bacterium | reverse complement strand
TGGGCGTGACGCACACGGGGCAGCCCGGGCCGTGGATGAGCGTGATCTGCTTGGGGAGGAGCTCATCGAGCGCGAAGCGGACGATGGCGTGGGTCTGGCCGCCGCAGACCTCCATGATCGTCCAAGGCCGGGTCGTGCGGCGGTGGATCACCTCGGCCAGTTGGCGGACTGGTTCAGCGTTGCGGTATTCGTCGATGTATTTCATAAGCTGAGAGTTGAGGGTTGAGAGTCCAAAGTCGAGAGTTGAGAGTCAAGAGCCAGAGTGTTCAAAATCGACTCTCAGCTCTCAACTCTCGACTCTCGACTCTCGTCCTCGCCGGCTTGGCCGATCTGCTCCAAGTACGAAAAGATTTCCTGGGCTTCGGCTTCATCCACGCGGCTCAGGGCAAAGCCGACGTGGACGATGACGTAATCGCCGACCTGCACCTCGGGGGTGTAAGCCAAGCAGGCTTCCTTGACGATCCCGCCGTACTCGACCTTCGCCATCGGGAGGTCGTCCTGCTGGTGGATTTCGATGACCTTACCTGGGACGGCTAAGCACATAGTAGACCTGTCCTAGTGGGATTCCCCCATCGCCGGGGGGAACTTGTCGGTGCGTAAAGACGTGGAAACCGGCCTCCGCGAGCCGCGATTGCACCCGCTCGGTCAAGAGGGCGTTCTGGAAGCAGCCCCCGGAGAGCACAACCTGCGAGCCGCCCCAGCGGCGAGCGACCGCCAAGGCCCAGTCGGCCAGGGCGTTGTGGAACCGGGCACTGATCCGCGCGACCGGCTCGCCCGCGGCAAGATCGGCCAGGACCTGGCGGATCATCGGGTCCCAATCGCCGAGGTGTGAAACAGCCGAGGGCGGCTGTGCTACAGATAGCGGCAGCGGATAGGCTTCGTGGCACTCCGGGTCTGCCGCAAACTCCAACGCCATGGCCGCCTGGCCCTCGAAGCTCACCACCGTGGGCAAGCCGCACAGGGCCGCCACGGCATCGAATAGCCGGCCCATGCTGCTGGTGCGGGCACTGAGCCGCGGGCGACCGAGCGACCGGAGCAGCACCTTGAGTTCCCCCGGCCGGAACCAAGTCGCAGCGTGCTTCTCGGCCTCGGGACCGAGGATCTCGAACAGCACCCCCAACGCGGAGCGGCGCGGCTCGCGCACCGCCCGATCACCGCCCGGCAAGGGAAACTGCCGCAAGTGGGCCAACCGGCGCAGTCCGCTCCCGTCCCATTCAATCGCCTCGCCGCCCCAGACCGTGCCGTCGGTCCCGTAGCCTGTGCCGTCCCACGAGAAACCGAGCACCGCCCCTTCCAGCCGATGCTCGGCCACGCACGCGGCCACGTGGGCCTCGTGGTGCTGGACCCGCACCAGCGGCACGCCCCATTGGGCCGCCAGACGCTCGGCATGTCGCGTGGATGCGTAATCGGGGTGCAGGTCGCACGCCACGACTTGCGGCGCCACCTGGAAAAACCGCACCAGGTCCTCAATCGCCCGCTGGTGGACCTCCACGCTGAGCACGATGTCCAGATCGCCTACGTGCGGACTGAGGACCACCTGCGGGCCGAGGCTCAAGGCCACTACGTTCTTCAGATGCCCGCCCACGGCCAGAACGGTCGGGCCGGAAATGCCCACGTCGATGGGGAGCGGGGCGTAGCCGCGGGCGCGACGCAGGAGGTGCAGCCCCTGGGGCCCGAACCGTGCCACGGAGTCGTCCACCGGGCGCACGATCGGCCGGTCGTGGACCAGGAAGAGGTCCGCGATGCCGCGGAGCCGCTCCAGGGCATCCTCGGTGGCAATGGCCATCGGCTCCTCGGAAAGGTTTCCGCTGGTGCAGACCACCGGGCGTCCCACGGCGGCCATGAGCAAGTGGTGCAGCGGCGAATAGGGCAGCATCACTCCCAGATACGGATTGCCCGGGGCGATCTCGGGCGCCACGTCGTCGATCCGCGGCGACGTGCGCCGCCGTAAGAGGAGAATCGGCGCCTGCGGCGACTGAAGGGTCGCGGCTTCGTCGTCGGAGACTTCGCAGCGGGCCAGGACTTCATCCACCGAGGCGAGCATCACGGCGAACGGTTTGTCCGGCCGGCGCTTCCGTTGGCGCAACCGTGCGACGGCCTTCCGATTGGTCGCGTCGCAGACAAGCTGGAATCCGCCCAGCCCTTTGAGGGCCACGGTCTGACCGGCGAGGATTGCCCGAGCGGTCCGTTCCAGGGCCTCGCCGCCGATCGCTTGTTGCGAGCCCTCCGGGCCGAGCAGCTCCAGTTGCGGCCCGCACTCCGGGCAGGCGATCGGCTGGGCGTGGAATCGCCGGTCGGCCGGGTTTTCATACTGCGATCGGCAGGAAGGACATATCGCAAAATGGGCCATCGAGGTCCGCGGCCGATCGTAGGGCAGCTTTTCGATAATCGACCACCGCGGCCCGCAGTTGGTGCAGTTTGTGAACGGATACCGAAAACGCCGCTCGCCCGAAGCGCGGATTTCCTCAAGACACTCGGCACAGGTGCCCAGATCGGCCGGGATCGTGGGCAGCGGGGCGCCGTGCTTTCCGCTCGGGCGGATGCGGAACTGGCCGTCGACATCCGCGGCGCAGGGTATCGGGGCCACTTCCATCGCGTCGATGCGGGCTTGCGGCGGAGGGGCCTGCCGCAGGGTCTTCACGAAGTCCTCCACCGCGGCCGACTCCCCCTCGACCTCGATCTGCACGGCGCCCGCCTCGTTTTGGACCCAGCCGCGGAGTCCCCGGGCGTGGGCCGCGTTGTAGACGAAGGGCCGGAACCCCACGCCTTGCACGACCCCTCGCACGGTGATCGCCAGGCGGCGGGCGCTGAGAGACTGAGCCGCGGGGTTATTCATTACTCGCAAGAGGGGAGACGCACCGAAGAGAGGCCCAGAACGTATTTTAACAAAGTCTAGGCAGGCTCCGCCACAATTGTCTTGGTTCACCGTGAATTGGAATTCTTGGCGGTCTGAGGCAGCGGGCGTTG
>CAYGZI010000709.1:0-2968 GCA_964354245.1 uncultured Planctomycetaceae bacterium | reverse complement strand
GAGGGTGTTTTCGACGTGTTGGGGGTCGAGAAGGCAGTTGCGGCGTTGCGGAGTTACGGTTCGGCCGGCCCGGAGCAAGTTCGAGGGCAGATCGAGCGTTGGAAGGAGAAAGTAGGCAGTCGGCAGTAGGCAGAGCCGGGCCGTGTCGGCCCGGTCGAGGGCAATGGGCGGTGTACGCGTAGCGGCCGGGCTTGCCCGGCGTGTCGGCACATCGGAAAGGTGCGTTCACGCAACAACGTGCGAGCAACCGGGATGAGATCGATCATGCACAAGCATTGCCGACTTGGGAAATGGCTATGGATTGCGGCGGCGGTGCCGTGCCTTGCCGGACTCGTTTGGGCTCAGGCGCCCAAGGGTGCGGCGGGGCCGGGAAAGGTCTCGAAGTCCGCCGCGGCTGCGCCGAAACCCGCTCCTGGCGATAGCGCCACAAAGACCCCTGCCACTCCGGAGGCCGCACCCGAGGGCAGTTTGGCGACCCCTCAGGTCCAAGCCGTTCTGGACTTGCGGCCCACGACCCCCTCGGAGCTGATTCGCGCGGGAAGGCTCATGGCCGATCTAAAGCGGCCCGACCTGGCCCGCGGCTTCTTCAAGAAGGCCCTGGCCGCCGCTTTCGATCCGAAGGACCTCGCCGCGCTGGCCGAGGAGTTCGGCAGCCAGTCGTTCCTTGAACTGAAGACACGGCGGGACCTTGCGCCCGAAGGAGGCCAGTTGGCCAATGCCGTGCTCCAGGCCCGCACCCGCCAACTGCAAGACCCGCAGCACATCGCCGCCTTGATCCAGGACCTCAGGTCGCCGTCGGTCGAGCAGCGCTTTCACGCCTTGGTGGGATTGCAGGAGGCGGGAGAGGCGGCCGTCGCGGCCCTGATTGGCGTGCTGGCCGATCCGCAGCGGGCCGCCGAACACGCCAACATCCGGGCCGCCTTGATCCAGCTTGGACCCGGTGCGGTCGAGTCGGTTGTGACGGCGCTTCGGGCCCAAGACCCCAAGCTCGTGGTCCAGGCGATCCACGTGATTGGCGCCGCTCGCGACCCGCGGCTGGCCATTTGCCTGTTCGTGCCGCTCTTTCAGGAGAAGGCGGACCCCGACGTCCGGGCTGCTGCGCAGGCTGCTGTCGCGAGACTCTTGGGCACAGCGCCTACCCGGCAGCAGGCCGCACGCCAACTGGCCCAGGCAGCCCGAAACTACGTGGAGCGTTTGCAGCCCCTGGGTGCGGACATCGCGGGCCAGGTGACGGTTTGGACGTGGGATGAAGCGGGCAAGCAGCCGGTCGCCCAAAGCGTGCCGGCCGACCAGGCGGGTCGGTCGTTTGCCGCCCGCTTTGCCCGGGATGCCTACCTCTTGCTGCCGGACGACCCTCAGGTCCGGCGCCTCTACGTGGTGACGGTGCTCGACGAGGCCGCATATCGGCACGGGTTGGACAAACCGCTGCCCGTGGACGAGGACGCCGCCGTCGGCCAGGTCGCGGCGCTCGGCGCTGGGGCGATCGAAGACGCCTTGGCCTACGCGATGGAGCACGGTCACGCTGCTACGGCCGCGGGCGCGGCGCGGATCCTCGGCTGGCAGCCCGAGGCCGGCAAGCTCCTGCACCGCCCCGGCCAACCCGGCCCGCTGGTCCGGGCGACGCAGTATCCCGATCCGCGGGTGCGGCTGGCCGCGGTGGAGGCAATCGTGCGGATGCGGCCGCAGGAGCCGTATCCCGGGGCCAGCCACGTGGTCGAGGCGTTGGGCTTCTTCATTGCCTCGCGCGGGGCGCGGCGGGCCATCGTAGCGAGTCCGTCCATCGAGCAGTCCCAGCGGGTCTCCGGGTATCTGGCCGCCATGGATCTTGAGATGGATTGGGCGCCGACTGGCACAGACCTGGTCCGCCTGGCGATCCAGTCGCCGGACTACGAGATGGCGCTGGTGGACGCGGGGATCGACCGGCCGACTTTGGAGTTCGTGGTGCAGCAGCTTCGCCGCGACGGGCGCACCGCGCTACTGCCCGTGGGGATCTTCGCGCGCGACGACCAGTTCGATCAGGCCCGGCACGTGGCCGAGAGAAACCCGCGGGCAGAGGCGTTTTACCGGCCTCAGGAGCAGGCAGCGGCCGAGCGGCAAGTGAAGCGGGTCTTGGCGTTGGCGGGGCCGGAAGCGGTCGGGGCCGCGGAGCGCCGGCGGCAGGCGGCCGACGCACTCCAGTGGCTTGCCCAATTGTGCGGCGACCCAAGCCGGCGGTTCTACGACCTCCGCCGCGCGGAGGCCCCCGTGCTCGCGGCGATGTACGTCCCGGGCCTCAGCGAGCGGGCGTCGGCCGTGTTGGGCAGTCTGGGCACGGCGGAAAGCCAGCGGGCCCTGGTGGACCTGGCCAGCCGCGGCACTGCGCCGCTGGGGGACCGCGTGGCGGCCCTGTCGGCCTTCCGGCAGTCCACCGAGAAGTATGGCATCCTCCTGACCATTCCTCAGATCCGGCTCCAGTACGACCGCTACAACCAGAGCGCCAGCCAGGACGCCGCGGCCCAGAAGATCCTCGGCCTGATCCTCGACTGCATCGAGGCCCCCACCCAGGCGGCCGGGCCGTCGGGGCACGGCGCCCATCGGCAAGGCAACACGGCGGCTTCGGTGATCCGATGAGCCACAGTCCGGCGGCACCGCGACGGCACGAACACGGACCGCCCACCGCGGCCATCATCGGCTCCGGCCCCGCCATGCAGAAGGTCTACGGCCTGACCCGGCAGGTCGCCCCGTCCAACGCCTCCGTATTGCTCATGGGCGAGACGGGCACGGGCAAGGAACTGATTGCCAAGGCCATCCACCACCTCAGCCCGCGCGGCAGCGGGCCCTTTGTGCGCGTCAACTGCGGGGCCTTGGCCGAGAACCTGTTGGAAAGCGAGCTTTTCGGCCACGTTCGCGGGGCCTTCACCGGCGCGATCGAGAACCGCACCGGGCGATTCGAGGCCGCCCACACCGGCACCGTCTTCCTGGACGAGAT
>CAYGZI010000708.1:0-2972 GCA_964354245.1 uncultured Planctomycetaceae bacterium | reverse complement strand
CAGCGGCCATGAGCGCGCCGAGTGCCCGCAACGCCCAGCCGTGGCAGTTCGTGGTCGTGACCGACCGGAAGATCCTCCAGCAGATGTCCAAGGTCAACCCCAACGCCGCCATGGCGGCGCGTGCTCCGCTGGGAATCCTGATATGCGGGGACCTCCGGCTGGAGCTGTCGGCGGGCTATTGGGTCGTGGATTGCGCGGCGGCGGCCCAGAACCTGCTCCTGGCCGCCCATGCGCTTGGGCTCGGTGCGGTCTGGACGGGCATCTATCCCCGGCAGGAGCGGATGGCGGGATTTCATCGCTTGTTGGGCCTGCCGGAGGAGGTGTTGGCACACAGCCTGATCGTGCTCGGCTATCCGGCGGAACGGCCCAAATCCCAGGACCGCTACCAACGAGAGAGGGTCCACCGCAACGGCTGGTAGGGACGGATTGCCAATCCGTCCTACTCTCTCCGGATGCGGCCGCTGAGATAGATGTCCGGGCCGAGCTGGCGGAGTCTTGCGTCCTCCAGGGCCAGTGCGGCAGAGACCTCGCCGATTCCTTCGCCCTCGACCGGGCTGTGGGCGGTTTCGCCGCCGAGGAGCTTGGGGGCGATGAAGGCGTGGACCTCGTCGATCTGCCCGACGTCCAACAACGAGCCGACCAGGTGGCCGCCCCCTTCCACCAGCACGTTGGTCATGCGCCGCCGGCCGAGTTCATCGAGGAGTTCCTCCAGGCGCCCGGCATGGGAGTCGGACCGGCATAGAAAGACCTCGCAGCCGGCCTCTTCCAACCGCCGCCGATCCGCTTCAGGGGCCTGCGCACCGGCAGCCACCAGCACCGGAACCTCCCGAGCGGTGCGGACCAGTTGGCTCGCGGACGAAAGCGATGCCCGCGTATCGACGACGACGCGCACGGCCGTGCATGGGCCGGGCGGCCTCGCCGTCAAGAGGGGATCGTCCACGCGCGCGGTCTGACGGCCGACGACGATCGCATCCACCCGGCCCCGCAGTTGATGGACGACCGCCCGGGACTCGGGTCCGGAGATCCATTGGCTGGCGCCGGTGCGCGTGGCGGTCTTGCCGTCCAGCGTCATGGCCCATTTGGCGAGGACCCAGGGGCGGCCGGTCCGCAGGAGCTTCAGGTAGGGGGCGTTCAGGCGCCGGGCTTCGGCCTCCAGAAGGCCCACCTCGACCTCGATCCCGGCGGCCCGCAACTCGGCCAAACCCTTGCCGGAAACCTCCGAGAAAGGGTCCTGCTGGGCGGCCACTACGCGGCGGATTCCGGCCGCAACGATCGCCTTGGTGCATGGCGGGGTCTTGCCAAAGTGGCAGCAGGGCTCCAGGGTCACGAGCATGGTCGCCCCGGCGGCCCGGGGACCGGCCAGCTTGAGGGCCTCGACCTCGGCATGGGCTTGGCCGAATCGGCGGTGCCAGCCCTCGCCGATAATCTCTGCGCCCTGGACAACCACGCAGCCGACCAGGGGATTGGGCTCGACGTGCCCCTGCCCGAGCACGGCCAGCTCGATGGCCCGCCGCATGTGCCAGAGGTCGAGTTCGGATTGGTCCATACGTCCATTCTCCGCGACGGGCCCCTGGCCGGCAAGCCGCGGTAATTGTAGACTGCCCTGCGATTGTGTAAACTATAGCGGTTACGGAATCTGCACGGAGGAATCGCATGGCAGCCAGCACCGCTCTTGTCGTGGCGCCGTCCCGGGCCGTCGCCCGGCGCCAGAATGGCCGCGGACTCATGCTGCGGCCCAAACCAGCCGAACGCCCATCCGCGCGGAAAGTGCGGAAAGTCCGGATCAAGAAGCTCTCCCGCCTCCGCAAGCCGGAGGACATGTCCCTGGAGCAGTGGCAGATCGCCCTGCGCCGCGAGTTCGGGCGCCAGCAGAAGTTCCGCCTGAAGAACCTCTCACGCGAGCCGGTCTTCTCCGAATTCGAGGTCACCAACCCCCAGACCAGGCGGACCTACCGCGTGGCGGTCCGCGGGCAAGGGCTGGGGGAGAACTATTGCTCCTGCCCGGATTTCACCACCAACACGCTGGGGACCTGCAAGCACGTCGAGTTTACGCTTTCCCGCCTGCGGCGCAACCGCGAGCACCGGAAGGCCCTGGCCGCCGGCTTCCATCCGGAGTATACCGAGGTCTACGTCCGCTACGGGGCCAAGCGGGAGGTGATGCTCCGGCCCGGCACGAGATGCCCGGAGGGGCTCGTGCGGGCCGCCGAGCAGTACTTCGATTCGCACGGCCGGCTGGAGGCCGACGCTTATCTGCGGTTCCACGCCTTCCTGCGCCAGGCCGCCCACTGGGACCACGACCTGCGCTGCTACGACGACGCCCTGGGGCTGATCGCCGAGGTCCGCGACCGGGCCCGGCTGGCCGACGAGATCGACCGGGCATTTCCGCGCGGGGTTCAAAGCCCGGCCTTCAAGAAGCTGCTCAAGACGTCGCTCTATCCGTACCAGTGCGAAGGGGCCCTGTTTGCCGCCAAGGCCGGAAGGTGCCTGATCGCCGACGACATGGGCCTGGGCAAGACCATCGAGGCCATCGCCGCCGCGGAAATCCTCGCCCGCACCGTCGGGCTCCAGCGGGTGCTCATCATTTCGCCCACGTCGCTGAAGCACCAGTGGCGCCGCGAGATCGAGAAGTTCATTGACCGCCCGGCCGCGGTCGTGGAAGGGCTCCTGGCCAGCCGCGCCCAGCTCTATGCGGCGGATTCGTTCTACAAGATCACTAACTACGACGTGGTCCACCGCGACCTGGAGATGATCCGCCGGTGGGAGCCGGAGCTGGTCATCCTCGACGAGGCCCAGCGGATCAAGAACTGGAAGACGCGCACCGCCCGCAGCGTCAAGCAGCTCCAGTCGCAGTACGCCTTCGTGCTCACCGGCACGCCGCTGGAGAACCGTCTGGAGGAGCTGCACTCGATCGTGGAGTACGTGGACCGGTTCCGCCTGGGGCCGATGTTCCGGTTCCTCAGCGCCCATCAGCA
>CAYGZI010000707.1:0-2975 GCA_964354245.1 uncultured Planctomycetaceae bacterium | reverse complement strand
GCCAGCCGCGGCGGCCCCTGGTCGAGATCTTCCGCGAGATGGCGGGGCGGTTCGACGGGGCGTACAGCCTGGTGTTTCTCGACGCCCTGGGCAACATGGCGGTCGCGCGGGATCCCTTGGGGATCAAGCCGCTGAGCTACGCCATCGAAGGACCGCTGTTTGCCGCCGCCAGCGAGAGCGTGGCCCTGTTGAACCTCGGCTTCGCGCAGGAGAGCATCAAGTCGCTGCTGCCCGGCCAGATGGTCACGATCGTCGAAGGCCGTTTCGAGGTGCAGCGGTTTGCCCCCAGCCCGCGGCGGGCGCATTGCTTCTTCGAGTGGATCTACTTCTCCAACGTGGCCAGCACGCTCGACGGGCGGAGCGTCTACATGGCCCGCAAGGCACTCGGCGAGGAGCTGGCCCGGCTGGAGACCCTGCCGATCGACGAGGACACGATGGTGGTGCCCGTCCCCGATACGAGCAAGGCCGCCGCGGCCGCCATGGCCTACAAGCTCGGCATTCCCTGTTTGGAAGGCTTGATCCGCAATCGTTACAGCGGACGCACGTTCATCGAAGGGGGCGAGGACCGCGCCAAGCGGGCCCGCACCAAGTACACCCCGCTCCGCGAGGTCCTGGAGGGGAAGCGAATCCTCCTGGTCGAGGACTCGATCGTCCGCTCGACCACCATGAAGGCCCTGGTGGAGCGGATCAAGAGCATCGGCCGGCCCAAAGAAATCCACGTGCGCGTGGCCTGCCCGCCGATCATCTCGCCGTGTTTCTACGGCATCGACATGTCCACCGTCGGCGAGCTTTTCGCCCCGCAGTTCCTCAAGGGCGGGCCCCTGACCCCGCAGATCGAGGCCCAAATGGCCGCGCAACTGGGGGCCACCTCGCTCCGCTATCTGCCCGTGGAATCGGTGGCCAGGGCGATCGGGCTGGACGCGGACCAGCTATGCCAGGCGTGTATCACGGGCGTGTATCCGACGCCGTGCGGCAGGGTCCTGGCCCAAGAGGCGATGGAGAACTTCCTCGCCGGGGTTGGCGGCCGGACCTACGATACGATCCGCCCATCCCAGCAGGGCGACGGGGACGGACGCAACGGCGCCGCCTCCGAGAAAGGCGTCGGGACGGTCTCCGCCGCGGCAACATAGTCTTCGTCGTACGACGACCACGGCCGAATGAGTCTTTCAGCCCCCGAAGCCGCAACCCAGCGCCGGGCTTGCCCGGCCGCTACGCGGGATCGCGGCGCTTGACCAAGGTCACTTCGCTGCCGGCCTCGTTGAAGACGACCTGATCCATGAACGTGCGCATCAGCGAGAGTCCCCGGCCGCGCTCCAGCTCCGGGTTCCCCTGGTCGTTGACGCCGGAGACGGCATGGACGTCGAAGCCGGGCCCCTGGTCGCGGATGACGAAGCGGGCCTCCTCGCCGGTGATCTTCACGTCCACCAGGAGCTTGCGCTCGTTGTAAGGGGTCTGAGCGCGCCGCTGCTCGACGAGGCTCGTCTCGTTCTCCTCCAGCAGGTGATCGCTAACGGCCTCGATCTCCTGCTGGGTGATCTGGAGATTGCCGTGGAAGAGGGCGTTGAGCAGGGCCTCTTTCACCGCCACGCTGATCTGGAGCCGCCCGGCGAAATCGGTGAACTTCATCCCTGCGATCATCTGCTGCACCAGGTCCACCAGGGGATCGATCATGGCCGGGTCGTTCTCCAGAGCGAAGCTGAACTCGGTGCGGACCAGGCATCTCATGAGCTGCTCGCGGCTCTGGCTGGCCCGGGCCAGACCCAGGACCCCCTCGACCGTGTCGGCCAGCTTGGCGGCGAGGCTGGACTTGGGGACGTAGCTGGCCGCCCCCTGGGTGAGGGCCTCGACCGCCAGGGCCTCACTGCCGTAGGCCGTCATTAGGATGACGGGTACCTCCGGGTGGTGGACCCGCAGCGACCGGACCAGTTCCAGGCCGTCCATGGTGGGCATGGTCAGGTCGGTGACGATGAGGTCCGGGGCCAAGTTCTTCATGCGAGCCAACGCCTCAACGCCGTCGGCCGCATACTCGATCCTCCAGGGGAATCTCTTCTCCAGAAGTCCTCCCACGAGCCGGCGATCCACTGCCGAGTCGTCAACCACCAGGATCGTAGTCATGCGTACACCCTCCCTTGCGGACTGAAGTCCCCGTCAGTCTACCAAATATCCTCCGGCTGTGAACCGTGGTAGCCTCCGGAGCGTTGAGCCTTCCAGCGGCCCCCGGTATGATAGCCCAAGGATTCCGCGGCCCACGCCGTGGAGAAGGGCGCCTCACACTGGGTTCGACGTCGGGATAATCCCCATTTAGGTGGGGCGATGTAATCAGGCCGTTGGGGGATGGGCCCCGAGGTGCTTGTGCCCGCCAACGGCGAGGCTTACGGTAAGCAGTCCAGGGAGCAATCCGATGACAGCAAGAAGAATCCTCGACGCGATTGCGGACGTGGCCATCTTGGCGGCACTGGTCGTTGCCGGCATCGGTCAGTTCATGCCGTGGATGGTCGTCTATAGTGGCCCCACGGACATCTCACGCAGTGTGAGGTCGGCAGTCCGGGCCGCCCTGCCTGGCGAGGCCAGGTCCGTCCTGCCCGGCGAGGCCGGCACCGAACCGGACCTGCCGACAGCCGAGGAACGGGCGGAGTTCCAGATGTGGCATGTGACCCGGAGCGGTGCTGCGCTGGCCACGGCGGGCGTGTTGGTCCTCCTTTCGCTGACGCTGAACCTCGGCGAGGCGGCTCGCAAGCTGCTGGTCGTCCTCGTGTTTGCCAGCCTTGCCGCGGCGATTTGCTTTGAGGTCATGATCTACACACCGCTGCCCATTACGCAAGCCCACGTGGAGTTTGGCCAGTTCCGGCTCTTGGAGAGGCCGGGGTTCTTCGTTGCGCTGGTGCCGACGATCATCGCGGCAGTCGTATGCGCGGCGAGGATGATATGGACTATGGCTTGGCGGCCCAAACGCGATGCGGATCGTCCGCCGTTGC
>CAYGZI010000706.1:0-2978 GCA_964354245.1 uncultured Planctomycetaceae bacterium | reverse complement strand
ACTCGATGCGCTTCGAGCCGGGGTCCCTGCCCGTGCCGCGGGCCTACATGACCCGGCCGGGCGGCTTCTTCATCTACGCCCAGAACTTCAAGAAGATCACCGGCTACCCGGAGGCCGGCTACGACCAGGTGGCGTTCTTCGACTCGGCGGGCGACGACGTGTTGACGGTGTCGCCCACGGACGCGCGGCTGACGGGGCCGGCCGGCTCGAACATCCTCTATATTGCCACGACGGACCTGGTCGATCCGACCCTCAGGTGGGACGCGGTGCGGGCCTACTCCCAAGTCGGCGGCTACGACAAGGCGTATCTGACCGGCACGACCGGGGACGACACGTTCACGGCCATCGGCACGCCGCGCACGGCCTTCCCGGCCGGCATGGCCGCGGGAATGAGCCGGTTGACGGGAACGGGGTACTTCATCGAGGTCAATAAGTTCGAGGAGGTGTACGCGGACCTGAAGACGGGCAACAAGGACGTGGCCAACCTGTATGACTCGGACGGTCCGGGAACCGACACCTTCTGGGGCAACCTGCACGACGCGGTCTTGAGCGACGGCAGTCTGAATCTCAGCACCGGAAACCTCGACGGCTTGATCGCGGCGAGCTACTACTACCGGGCCTACGGTTTCGACAACGCCGGGCTCGACCCCTTGAAGGACACGGTGAACCTGTTCGGCTCGGTGCTCGGCGGGACGAACAACAAGAAGGTCATCAATCCGCTGGACTACGTGCTGGCGGTCAGCGGCCCGTGGACTGACCTGCCGTAGTTGGCAGGCCCGCCAGGCGGGATCGTTGACGACGGTTCTATGCGGCAGCCGCCCGGCTCCTCACGGAGCGCGGGCGGCTGCTTTCTTTCTAACTGGCCAGCGCCCGGCCTTTGGGCCGCCGCAACACGTAGAACCACAGCCCGGCCGAGGCGGCCAGCGCGATCAGGCTGACCACCTGCCCGGTCGATAGTCCGGTGCCGAAGACCCCGCCTTCGTCGGTTCGGATCCACTCCAGCAAGAAGCGGTTGACGGGATAGAGCGTCAGCAATAGCGCAATCACTTCGCCGTCGCGGCGGGAGAACGGGTCGTAGGCCAGCAGAAACAGGCACAAGAGCAAGGCCGATATCCCGCCGTAGAGCTGCGTGGGATGGATCGGCAGGCTGCGGCCAAGCGGCCTCGCGATTTCCCACCGGGCCTCCACTCGATTCTCCTTGTCCTTGGCGACGACGATCAGCTCCCCGCCCGACTCGTGGGCCTCGACGAGCGCCTTCTGGGCGGCGTAAACCGTGGTCACGGGCTTGGTGTTGATCGAGCGGATCGTCTGCCCGTCCTCGAGTCCGTGGTCCTTGGCGGCGGAGTCGCGCTCGACCTCGGTGATGACCGGCGGCGCGGCGGTCGAGGGGACGTTCGGCGGCGGGAGGACCTTCAGCCCGTGGACGAAAAGCTCCCCCTCTTGCACCTGGCGGACGTAGGGGGGCGAGCCGATGGGAAAAGGGACGGCCCACGGCAGATCACACGGCCCGCCGAAGCAACAGCCGTTCATGAAGCATCCGATCCGTCCCAGGGCCAGCCCGAGAAGCATTCCCGGCGCCACCAGATCGAGGGTGGCCCAAAGGGGGAGCTTGCGCTTGAAGATGTAGACGAGAAACCCCGCCAGGCCGCCGGCCAAGGAGCCGTAGACCACCAGCCCGCCCTCGGTGATGTTGACGATCTTCCCGAGCGTGCCCAGAAAGGTCTGCCAGGACGTGGCCCCGGGCGTGAAGAAATCGTCCCAGTACTCGACGACGTAATAGGCCCTGGCCCCGAGGATGCCCGGGACGAACCCCCAGAAGATGAGCGTCATGACCGTGTCGGGGTCGAGGCCCAGTCGCCAGCCGCGCCAGACTGAAAGCGAGGTGCCGCCCACCACACCCAAGAAAAGCATGACGCCGTAGCCGCGGATCAGAATCCCGTTGTTTTCCCTGGCCAGGACCGGCAGGATCCAGTAGATGACGACGCCGATCAAGAGCAGGATCGGCAGGTAGCCGAGCGTGTCGGCAGTCATGCCTTGGCGCCGGGCCAGGCACACCAGCAAGACTGCGCTGAAGACCGCCCAAAGGCCCAGAAGCAGCCCCGGACCGAACAGCGGCACGCCCCAGGCGTGGTCGGGAATCGTAAAGAGGGTTGGCAGCATCGGTCGAGTTCGCCTATCTTGCAGGCGGTTGGATAAGAGAGTTGTCGATCAGGCGGGTCCGGCCGATGACCACTGCCACGGCCGCCAGCGTCGGCCCGCCGATCTCCTCAACCGGCTCCAGGGTCTCCGGGTCCACCAGGGCGACGTAGTCGATCCGGGTTGGCTGGACCGCGTCGATCGCGGTGCGCATTTTCCCGGCGACGGCGGCGGCGTTCCGCTCTCCCTGGGCCACCAGTTCGCCGGCCAGGCAGAGGCTCTGAAAGAGGGCCGTGGCCCGTGGGCGCTCGTCGGGCGCGAGGTGCCGGTTGCGGGAACTCATGGCCAGACCGTCCGCTTCGCGCACGGTCGGCAACACGCGGACCTCGACCGGCACGCTGAAGTCGGCGACCGTGCGGCGGATCACCAGGGCCTGCTGAAAGTCCTTCTGGCCGAAGTAGGCGATCCGGGGCCCGACCATGCCCAGCAGCTTCAAGACGATGGTGGCCACTCCGCGGAAATGCCCGGGCCGGCACTCGCCTTCCAGGGGCCGCGCCACCGATCCGACTTCCACCCAGGTGGCGTAGCCCGGAGGATAGACTTCCTCGTCCGTGGGAACCAAGGCGAGGTCGGCCCCGCAGCCGGCCAGGGCCTCCAGGTCGGACTGGAGGGTCCGGGGATATCGGGCGAGGTCCTCGTGGGGGCCGAACTGGCTGGGGTTCACGTAGATCGAGACCACGGTGAAGTCGCACTCGGCCCGGCACGCCCGCACCAGGCTCAAGTGCCCCTCGTGCAGGGCGCCCATGGTGGGCACGAGGCCGATCGTCCGGCCCGCCGCGCGC
>CAYGZI010000705.1:0-2979 GCA_964354245.1 uncultured Planctomycetaceae bacterium | reverse complement strand
GGCACCATCCACATCGAGCCCGAGGTCTTCATCGCGTTCTGCCTCAACATCACCAAGAGCGTGGCCTACCACGGATTCGAGAAGATCCTGATCGTCAACGGGCACGGGTCCAACACGCCGCTTGTGGACCTGGTCGCCCGGAAGACCGTCTTGGCGACCCAGTCGCTCTGCGCCGCGGTGAACTACTACAGCCTGGGCGTGGATGCCTTCAACCGGGTCCGCCAGACGCCGGTGATGGCCCACGCCGACGAGTTCGAGACCTCGCTCTACCTGCACCTGGCCCCGGAGCGGGTGCGGATGGACAAGGCCGTCGCCGGCAACGACGTGGCGGGCAAGTACATGAGTTCCGACAGCACGTCGCCGCACGTGCGGTTCAATGATTATTGGGGCCGCTGGACCAAGGTCGGCGTCCACGGCGATCCGACCGCTGCCACGGCGGAAAAGGGCAAGATCATCTGGGAGGCCGTGCTCTCCCGCTTGATCGAGCTGGTGGACGAGTTCCGCGCCTGGCCGATTGCCCAGCGGAGCGACCAGCACAGGATCCCGCCCCAATCACAGATTTCCTGGTGAGCCTAGCGCGACCGAAGCACGAAATCCGAAATCCGAAATCCGAAACAAATCGGAAGCTCCAAATCCAAATCAGGAAGACGGCCGGTCGGGTGTTTTGAATTTCCGTTTTCGGTCATTGGGATTTGTGTCGGATTTCGGACTTCGGGTTTCGGATTTCCTCCTTGGAGGTACCATCTATGCGTATCCGCGAGATCCGAGCCGCCGGCCTGCGGGGCGCAACGCCCGAGGGCGGCTGGGACGAGGAGTTGCACCCGGACGACTGCGTCCACACGCTGGTGGCCGTACACACCGACGAAGGCCCGATTGGCCTCGGCAGCGTCTTCACCAGCGAAGGCCTGGTCCGTGCGGCGCTGGCCCTCCTGGAGCCGCTCTACCGCGGCGAGAACGCCCTGGAGCCGGAGCGGGTGAGCGAGAAGCTGCACCAGCACACGTTCTGGCTCGGGCGCGGCGGCTCGGTGACGCATACCATCAGCGGCATCGACATCGCCCTTTGGGACCTGTTGGGCAAGGCCACCGGTCAGCCCGTCGGACGTCTGCTGGGTGGACGCTACCGCGACCGCGTCAAGCCCTACGCCTCCTTATTGATGCAGGAGCCCGGCCCCTTGGCCGACCGCCTCGCCGGGCTCAAGGAGCAGGGCTTCCGCGCCTTCAAGATCGGCTGGGGGCCCTTCGGGCGCCGCAGCGGCGCGCTGGACGAGGCCGTGGTGCGTGCGGCGCGGGACGCGATCGGCCCCGAGTCGCTCCTGATGGTCGATGCAGGCGGGAGCGACGCCTTTTGGAAGCAGGGCTACAAGTGGGCCTTGCGGACCTCGCACATGCTGGCCGGCTTCGACGTTGCCTGGTTCGAGGAGCCCTTGCGGCCCGATGCCCTACAGGACTACGTCCACCTGCGGCGCCGCTCGCCGGTGCCGATTGCCGGCGGCGAGGTCTTGACGCGCCGGCAGTCGTTTCAGCCGTGGCTCGAGGCGGGCGCCTTCGACGTGGTCCAGCCGGACGTGACCAAGTGCGGCGGCATCAGCGAGGAGCGCCGCATCGCCTGGATGGCCCAGGAGCACGGCGTCCGTTTCATTCCCCACGGCTGGAACACGGCGGTCGGCCTGGCCGCCGACTTGCAGTTGGCCTCGGCCTTCCCCGACACCGATCTGGTCGAGTACCTCACCGGGTCGCCCTACGTGGACGACATCGCCGCCGGCGGCTGGCGCCTCGACGCCGGCGGCATGTTGCCGATTCCCGACGCCCCCGGCCTCGGCCTGGACCTCAACCGCGACGCCCTGCTCCGCTATACCCGCGGCGAGCCGCTCTTGCCGTAGGACGGGCTTTTCCAGCCTGTCTCCCCGCGCGTGAAACGGTGCCCGCAAAGCGGCGGTGTAAGCGGCCGTGTGCCACTGCTTCGCAGAAACAGTGCCCACCGCCCTCTGCCGCCACCCCTCGCCCCCTTCCGACCCGTAGGACCACGAACCGCCGTTTGAGTCAAGACACAATCTGTTGTGGGTTTCGGGAGATCCGGTCACAAGTCTCCGGGCACCCGTGAACGGTTACCTTCATTGTGACCTCGTGGTTGCTATAGCTACCGTCTTTGGCACTCCGGGCCAGGTGGCACTGCTGGACAAGCCGGCCCTACTTGATTGCCATCCGGCCCGATGGTCGGCTCCTGCGATTTGTCGATGGTGAACAACCACCACCGATCCCTGCCTTTTCGCGATCTGGGCTGCCGCTCGAAGTAGATCTTCATTGTCTCGCCCGAGTCGGTCAGCACTTCGAACCAATGCTTGCGCACGTATCTCTCGCCGCTGCCGTGACGGCAAGGCCCGGTTTCCCGCCAGGTATTGACCACCCGTGCGATTTGAATGATCTGCGACCTCCACCGGAATTGCCGCGGAAGCCCTGGCCCTCCCGCACTCATGCGGGCCACGTCGATCGTCTCAACGACCGGCTCAATCGTCTCGCTTATGAATTCCTCAGCCATGGCGTCATTCCTGCAAGCTCTGTAGGGCCGGCTCTGCCGGCCTGTTATTCAACCAGAATCGTCGAATGTCCGTCGGCCGGCACAGCCGGCCCTACTACTACGACCTCTCCACATATCTGCACTCCGGGAACCGACTACATCCGAGGAAGTACCCGGAGATGGATGGGTCACGGGCTGTTCGCCAAACCATCCGGGACTTGACCCCCTTCCTGCCACACCGAGGACACTCCATGTCGCTGACGTGCCAGTCAGTCGGCTTCGTCTCTTCTCGATGCTGGCAGGACACACATCGAGTCGCTTCGGGGATCGCTTCCAGTCGCTCGGGCGGAATCGGGCGGCCACATCCCGCGCACGGGCGGACCGGGATATCGATGAACTCCCCCTCAACAACATCGCTGTCGTCGCCCGTTGCGGACGGGGTAGGGAAGGTGAAGCCCGATGCA
>CAYGZI010000704.1:0-3001 GCA_964354245.1 uncultured Planctomycetaceae bacterium | reverse complement strand
GCACTTCTCATTTCTCACTTCTCATTTCTCATTCTTCACTTCTCACTGGCCCACTTTGGCCGTGGCCGTGCTGCGTTAGGATGAAGGGTCCAATGGCATCCATTCTGATCGTTGACAACGACGAGGGCCTGGTCCACTTCCTCACCCGGCTCTTTACCAAGCACGGCTACGAGGTGAGCGCCTGCTCCGACGGCGTGGCCGCCCTGGCCCGGCTGGCCGCCCAGCCCTTCGACGCGATCCTCATGGACTACAAGATGCCCGGGCTCAACGGCCTCGACACCTTGGTCGAGATTAAGCAGGCCCAGTTGAAGACTCCCGTGATCATCATGACCGCCTACGGCACCACGGAGACGGCCATTGAGGCCATGAAGCGCGGGGCCTACGACTACCTGCTCAAGCCGTTCGACACCGAGGAGCTCAAGCGGATCGTCGCCGACGCCCTGGAGGTCAACCGCCTGATGAAGGAGGTGGTCAGCCTCCCGGACTCGGTCACGCCGATCTCCGCGGCCGCCCGCGGCGGCGTCCAGATCATCGGCAGCCACCGCAAGATCCAGGAGGTCTTCAAGCTCATCGGCCAGGTGGCGGCCAAGGACGTCATTGTGCTGGTGACCGGCGAAAGCGGCACGGGCAAGGAGCTCGTGGCCCGGGCGATCTACCACCACAGCGCCCGCAAGGACAAGCCGTTCATGGCGTTCAATTGCGCGTCGGTTCCGGACACGCTCATCGAGAGCGAGCTTTTCGGCTACGAGCGGGGCGCGTTCACGGGGGCCAACCGTTCCTACGTCGGCAAGTTCGAGCGGTGCCACCAGGGAACGCTCTTCTTCGACGAGATCGGCGACATGTCGCTGCGAACCCAGTCCAAGGTCCTGCGCGTGCTTCAGGAGGGGGAATTCGAGCGGCTCGGCAGCACGGAGACCGTCAAGGTCAACGTCCGCATCCTGGCGGCCACCAACAAGAACCTCGAGAAGGAGGTCCAGGAAGGGCGCTTCCGCGAAGACCTCTACTATCGGCTGCGGATCATCTCGATCCATCTCCCGCCGCTCCGGGCCCGGCTGGAGGACGTCCCCGCCCTGGTGGACTACTTCGTCGGCCGCTTCGTGGCGGAGTACGGCACGCCGATCCGCTTTGTGGCGGACCAGACGATCCGCAAGCTCCAGTCCTACAACTGGCCGGGCAACGTCCGCCAACTGGAGAACTGCCTCCGCCGCGCAGTGCTGATGTGCAAGGGAGACGTGCTCCTGGCCGAGCACGTCCAGCTCGAGGACGATCGCGCGGGGGCCGGGCCCGGCGCCGGCGGCGAGGCCATTGCCGGCCTCCAGCCCCGGGTCGATCGACTGGTCGCGGAACTCCTCGAATCCGTGGGCCACCGCGCGCACGCCAGCGTGATCGACGCGATCGAGAAGTCGCTCATTGCCCGGGCGCTGGAGAAGTGCGGCCACAACCAGGTCCACGCGGCGCGGATGCTCGGGATCAGCCGCAACACGCTGCGGCACCGGATCCAGAAGTACGGACTGGAATCGCCGGAAAGGGACGAGGGACTAGGGGCGAGGGGCGAGGGATGAGTACCACCGTATTGCGTAGCGGCCAGTCGATTAACTGACCGGAACCCCGCACTTCTGTTCAAGTCTTGAACACCTCTGCAAGTCCTTGGCAGGATTCATCTTGCGCGTCCCGATGAGCTTCCAACATCGCCGGCGATGGTGGGATTCCTCGCGACAATGGAAATCGCCGGTCAGCCACGCCCGCCGCGGCGCCTCGCCATAAGCTCTTGAAAGAAAAGAAGTTGAGTGCTCGCGCCCGGATTGGGTCCCTCGTTGGCACGACGCTTGCTTACAGAAGAGTCGCCAACGTAGCCCCGCGTCACCTGTCTCTGCCACTGGGAGCCGATCGTGAGCCGAGCAACCTGCGCGTGCTGTAGCCGAAGGAGAGAGTGCCGGTTCCGCCAGCCCGGGACCTGGGTCGATGACTGCGACTTCTTCGCTGAGGAATCGGCAGGCCCGGCAAAGGCTCGGGACCAGACCGCCAGCCATCCGTCGCGTTTCGCCACCGCCGCCGCGGCAGGCGTCGCCGGGGGAACGGCTGCCATGAGACAACGCCACTGATAAGCGCAGAATAGTAGGAGATGACCATGTCGGAAGATCTTCCCCTGCCGGTGGAAAACCGCATCAGCGGGATGACGGAAGAAGGGGCTGCGTCCGCCCAGCGCAAGCTCAAGAGCTTCCGCTACGTCGTCGGCTCGGTCAACCAGAGCGCCTTGAAGGTCTGGACCGAGCTCTGGCAGGAACTCCACCAGGGAGTGGCCCCGAACGGCGTCGTCCTGCCCGCCGCCGAGCGGGCCTTCAAGCCGTCCTGCGGGTGGCCCGAGTTCCTCGAAAAGCTCTGGCTGCTGAAGCACTACCTGGACTACGTCCACAATTTCGTGAAGTAACGAGAAGAGCCATCAGCCTTCAGCTTTCAGCTATCAGCTTTCAGCCGTCAAGCTTCGGTCATCGCCGTTCTGATAGCTGACGGCTGATAGCTGAAAGCTGATAGCTGAAAGCCCCCAATAGCCGCAAAACAACATCCAGAAAGGGAGTATCGATTCAATGTTGAAAACCGCCAGCACCGCCGGCCTCGAAGAGGCCGTGCGCCGCGTCCCCTCGTCGGTCGACGCGTTCATGGCCGACGTGGCCGCCAGGAACCCCGGCCAGCCCGAGTTCCTTCAAGCGGTCCGCGAAGTGGTCGAGTCCGTGATGCCCGTCGTCGAAGCCACCCCCGCCTACCGCCGGGCCAAGATCCTGGAGCGGATGGTCGAGCCGGAGCGGGTGATCATCTTCCGCGTCCCTTGGGTCGACGACCGCGGCGAGGTGCAGATCAACCGCGGCTTCCGCATCCAAATGAACAGCGCGATCGGCCCCTATAAGGGCGGCCTCCGCTTTCACCCGACCGTCACCCTGGGCGTGCTGAAGTTCCTCGCCTTCGAGCAGGTCTTCAAGAACAGCCTCACCACGCTCAGCATGGG
>CAYGZI010000703.1:0-3006 GCA_964354245.1 uncultured Planctomycetaceae bacterium | reverse complement strand
GGGTCGTTCAGCACGTCGAAAGCCGCCTGGATCTTCTGGAACTTCTTCTTGGCCGTCTTGTCGCCGGGGTTCATGTCCGGGTGGGACTTCCGCGCCAGCTCGCGGTAGGCCTTTTGGATGTCCGCCTGCGAGGCGTTGCGCGGAACCCCCAGAACTTGGTAGTAGTCCTCTGCCATGGCTTGCCGGCCGTCCTTTCGCCTCGATGCCGCGGGCAAAAAGCACACCCGCTGGCCATTCTAAATGGGTGCCGCCGCAGGGGCCAGGGGCCAGGATCGGGGCGGGGGACTGGGGATTAGGGATTGGGGATTGGGGATTGGGGATTGGGATTGCCCGCCGTTTGGCTGCGGCCGGAGGCCGCGTTGTGCATAGGGGCCCGTGCTAGACTAGACATGACGTGCTTCAACGCCTCGACCCGCGTCATCGGTGCCCAATGCGACCGCCAACCTCCTCCCATCCGTCTTGCCGGCGGGTCCCCCGTCGGTTCGCGTCGGCTGTGGCTGCGGCACTGACGGGATTCCTCTTGTCTCCGCCGGCGCAGGCCGCCGAAGGACAATTGGAGATCCGGGTCATCGACAAGGAAAGCCGCAAGCCGGTCGCCTGCCGCATGCACCTGAAGACCGCCAACGGCAGGCCGCGATTGGTCAAGCAGCTCACCGCCTGGGACAACCATTTCGTCATCCCAGGCAGGGCCCTGCTGCGGCTCCCGCTGGGCAACTATACCTTCGAGCTGGAGCGCGGGCCGGAGTACCCGGTCGTCAGCGGGCGTTTCACACTGAGCAGGTACGCCGACGACTCGAGGGAGATCGAGCTGCCCCGGCACGTGGACATGTCGAGCAAGGGCTGGTGGTCGGGCGACTTGGACGTCCGACGCCCGTTGCGGGACATCGAGCTGGTGATGGCCGCCGAGGACTTGCACGTGGTGCCGCTGGTGACGTGGTGGAACCGGCCGAGCGAGCGCACGGCCGAGAAGCCCCCGAAAGAGCCGCTGCTGCGATTGGGCGAGAGCCGGCTTTGCCAGGTGCTGGGGGGGCAACAGGCGCGGCCGGGGGCAACCCTCTCGTACTTCAATCTGCCGGGCCCGATCCGCCTCGGCAGCCCCACCGCCGAGTATCCGCCCACCGTGAAATACGTCGAGCAGGTCCGCAAGCAGCCGGGCGCGTGGATCGACGCCACGCGTCCGTACTGGTGGGACCTGCCGATGCTCGTGGCGCTGGGCCAGGTGGACTCCATTCAGGTGGCCCACGGCGACATGTCCCGCGCCAAGCTGCTCTTGCCGCAGCCCGGCGGCAAACCCCGCGACGAGAAGCTCTACGCCAACGTCCGCGGCATCGGCCAGTGGTCGCAAGACGCGTACTTCCACTTTCTCAACTGCGGGCTGCGGATCCCGCCCAGCGCCGGTAGCGGCTCGGGCGTGAACCCCAACCCGGCCGGGTACAATCGGGTCTATGTCCACGTCGATGGGCCGATCACCTACGAGAAGTGGTGGGAGGGTTTTCGCGCCGGCCGCGTGACCGTGACCAATGGGCCGCTCTTGGAGCCGAGCGTCAACGGAGAGTTGCCGGGCCACGTGTTTGAAGGGCCCGCGGGGCGGCCGGTCGAGTTCGAGATTGCCCTGACGCTCTCGACCCGGGAGCCGATCCACTACTTGGAGATCATCAAGGACGGCCACGTGGAGCACGAGGTCAGCTTCGACGACTACCGGCAAGGAGGCCGGCTGCCCAAGGTCCGCTTTGACCAAAGCGGCTGGTTCCTGGTGCGGGCGGTCGCCAATCTGCCCAATACGTACCGCTTTGCCATGACCGGCCCCTACTACGTCCGGATGGGCGACCGCCCGCGGATCAGCAAGCGTTCGGCCCACTTCCTCCTCAACTGGGTCGAGGAGCGCCTGCGGCAGATCGAGCTGGAGGACCCCGGCGAGCGTGCCGAAGTCCTGCAACTGCACGAGAAGGCCCGGGAGTTTTGGCAGGAGATGGTCTTCAAGGCGAATGCGGAGTGAGTGAGGAGGTGACGGGGTGAAGAGGCATCCTGTATGATGGCCGATTACCGCTTACGTGGCACGCCGCTGGACTAGAGACGAGTCCCATGCAGGAACAGTATCGCGTCCGTGTTTGCGATGATCGTCTCGTCTTCAGCGCTGCGCACTTCATCACCCTCGGCGCAGACTGCTGCGAGCGCCTTCACGGCCACAACTACCGCGTGGCGGCCGAGGTCTCCGGGCCGCTGGACGAGAACCGCTGCGTGGTCGATTTCCTGGTCCTCTGCGAGAACCTCCAAGCCATTCTCCACGAGTTGGACCATCGCGTGCTTCTGCCGACGGAAAGTGCGTCGATCCGGGTGACGGCCGGCGACGAGGAAGTGACCGCCGCCTTCGCCCAGCGCCGCTGGGTCTTCCCCCGCGAAGATTGCGCCCTGCTGCCAATGGCCAATACCACCGCCGAGCTGCTGGCCCGGTACGTCGCCGGGCGGCTGCTGGAGCGGCTCGATAGCGGCATCGGATTCCGTCCGGGCATGTTGCGGGTGGAGGTCGAGGAGTCCTTCGGCCAGTCCGCAGTGTGCGAGCTGCAGGACGGGTGATGGGGGGTAGGTGCCGGTCGCAAAGCGGGCCTCAAGTTGTCGCCCGCGAGTCGCCGATAAGCCCGGCAAACGGCCCACAAAAGGCAATATCGGATCGACGGTTAATTTGCTGCGTTTGCGTTGTCTGAGAGGAATGGGTCGCGTTTGCGCCTGGCCACTCGACCGGCGCGATCCGTAGGTTATACCTCTGCATAACCCATTTGACGTACCGCTCATGGGTGCAACCGACCTACGCAAAGCCGCGATCCTCCTGATGAGCCTGCCCCAACAGCAGGGGGCCCAGTTGCTGACCAAGCTGGACCCCAAGCAGGTGGAGGCCGTCTCGATCGAGATCGCCAAGCTCGGGTCGGTGGCCGCGGATGAGCAGCAAACGGCCATCCAGGACTTTGCCAATGCCACCCCAACCGGCCTGACGGGGGGGAGCGGTGGGCT
>CAYGZI010000702.1:0-3028 GCA_964354245.1 uncultured Planctomycetaceae bacterium | reverse complement strand
CAACGCACGCCCTGGCAGGCCGAGTGGAACGTGCTCCTGGACGCCATCCGCAAGGACAAGCCCCACAACGAGGCCGGGCGGGCCGCCCGCGCGAACCTGGCCGACATCATGGGCCGGGCGGCCGTCCACTCGGGTCGGATCATCACGTGGGACCAGGCCATGCAGTCGAACTTCCAGTTCTGCCCCAACATCGACGATCTGACCGAGAAGAGCCCTCCGCCCGTCAAGGCCGACGCTCAGGGCCGCTACCCGGTGCCCGTTCCCGGGCAGTGGTCGGAGATTTGACGGCCGGGTCAGGGGCAGCAGTGCAACTGCTGCCCCATCGCAGCGCAACTGCTGCCCCATCGCCCTGCAACTGCTACCCCTTCGCCGAACGCAGGCTACTGCTTGGCCGCGCGGCCGACCTCCAGCGTGAGCGGCTTGCCCTCCCGGTCCAGCGTCTTGGAGACCAGCCGGAATCCGCCGGCCGTCTTCTCGTAGGAAAACGGCCCGCCGGCGAAGGGGTCCTTGAGGGACTCCGCCTTGAGCTCGCCGGGACCGCCCCGGAGCACGGCAATCGCGGCCTTGAACATGGCAAGCTGGGTCTGGTGGTCGACTTCCCTCTGCCGGCATTTCATGGCCGCGGGCAGCAGGCCCATGCCCAGCGCCCGCGCCGCCGGACTCAGCCCGGCCAGCAGCGATTCGGGGTCCTTCATCTGGGCCGGGGGAAGGTCCATCATGTCGGCGGCCTTGTCGTAGATCGGGCGCAGTGCAATCGCCCCGTCGCGGACCTGCTCCAGAGGGACGCCGGTCAGGGCCTTCAAGTGGGCATCGTCGGAGTCCACCAAGTCCTTGAGCATCGCGCCAGAAGTCTGCTTCTTGGCAGGGTCGGTCAGGTTTTGGATCAGCCACTCCAAGATCCACTGCTTCTCGGACTGCATCGCCCGGCGCATCGTGGTCGCGGCGGGGAGACGGTCGATTCGCGCGGCCAAATCCTGAAGCTCCGCCGGCTTCAGCTCGCCCAGGTGCCGGGCGGCCACCCGGATCGCCCGACCTTCGATCGCGTAGTCGACCAGGACCGCCACCAGAATCCCCTCGTTGCCCGTGTGCCGGCCGAGGGTCATGGCATCCGCAAGGTCGTCGATCGCCTCCGCAGGGCGCCCGAGCTGGAAACTCATGTGTGCCCGAGCGCACGCCAGCCGGGCGAGCTGCCGGGCCTTGCCGCAATGAGGCAGAAGAGCCGCCGGCCCGTCCTCCAGCGGCGTCGCCCAGACGCAACGGGGAGACTTGGCCCCGCGGTGGAGTTCCTTCATGGCCGCCGAGCTGCCCGCGATGGCCCCCGATGCCAGGGCGTCCGCGGGGCCGAGCTTGTCGAGCAATTGGTCGACCGCGGCGTCCTGGGCGTCGCTAAGATTCGGGATCACGCTGAAGGCCCGCCAGTAGTGCAAGGCCGCGTTGTCGGCCACCGGGTCCGGCGGCGCCGCCGCCAACCGATCCATTGCCACGAGCATCGAAAGTACCACAATCACACCGGCGCATAGACGTAACATCGCTCACTCTCCTTGAGAAAAAGGGGATTCTGGAACGGATCGTTCAGAGCGTCTGCCGGATGAACCCCAGCGACGCTCCCGCTTGGAAGGACTGCGGCTCGGGGCGGAGCACCCAGCGTGCATCCCGCTCGAGCATCGCGTCGAGTGCCTCCGGGGACTCCTCCGCTGCCTGGCGATAGGCCCACAGGGTCGGCAGCCGGTCGCCCGACGGCGTCCCGGGCCCCGGCGGAATCGGCCGAACGTCGCCGGGCGCGGCCGGCGACGGCGGCTTTGTGGCCACTTGCCCGTCGGACGGTCCACGCCAGTGCCACCAAGCCAGCCCCGCGACCAGCCCGATCGAAGCGGCCACGGCCAACACGCGCCACGCCGCCCGAGGACGGCGTCGCAAGGTCGGACCTGCCGCCTCCGGACGCAGCACGGGGACCTGGCGGGCCGCGGCCAGGGCCCGGCTCGTCACGTCTTGCGGCGGTGGATCGCGGAGGACCCCTTCTACTGCCCGGCGAAGGCCGGGACTGAGGTCTTCCAGCGGCCCGGTGCCGGCAGGATCGACTCGGTTCTCGTCCATCACGCTTCCTCCACCGCGGTCTCGGCGAAGACCGCTTCCAGCTTCGCGCGTGCCCGGCTCAGGGCGGTTGCCGCCGCCGAATACTTGATCCCCAGCGTGGCCGCGATCTTGGGCAGTTCCAGGCCCTCAAAGCAGCGAAGGCTGAACACGGCCCCTTCGCGCTCGGGCAGCGCGGCCACGGCGCGGCGGAGCCTCGCCTCAAGCTCGCGGGCGATCGGACCCTCTTCCGGCCGGCTTTCGCAGGCCGGCTGGCCGACCACCTCCAGCGACAATTCGTGCCGCCGACGGCGGAGCTTGGCCAGGGCCCCGATCGTGGCCAATCGCCGCAGCAACCCGCCCCAGTGGCGGACCGTCTCCCGATTGTGGAAACGGAAGGCCTCGAAGAAGACCTCCTGGACGTTGTCCTCGACGTCGGCGCCGTTCCCCAGGATCCGCCAGGAAATGCGGACCACCACCGGGCCGTACTCGTCGATCAAGGCGTTCCAGTCCACAATGGCCCTCTCCAGCGAGCCCCCGCCCGGCGTCATCTCCTTAGTTGCGCCGGGAGCCGGGATTTTACATCCCGCCGCGCCGCTGGTGCAGTCGATCAGGCAGTGCGGGGAAGCAAACGCGATCTTCTGCACTGCCTTGAGGTTGATCTTCGCGGCCGGATCCTCATAAATCGGCTTGTTCGCCCGCCAGTTCCGCTGGAGCGTCTCCCGCTGCCAAGGGAGCAGCCTCGGCTTGCGGCTGCGGCTTGTGGAGCGGATGTAATAGCGCCCGCTCTTCAAGGGGAAGAACGCGAATCGAGCGCCCGCCCGGGCCAGCCGCCTGACAAAGTCCCAATCTTCGTCGGGGCTGACCAGCTCGTTGAAGCCGTCCAGCTTGTCGATCCACTCGCGGGAGTGAGCAATTCCCAACGGAACGACGATGTTCGTCGCAAACAGCCGATGAC
>CAYGZI010000701.1:0-3036 GCA_964354245.1 uncultured Planctomycetaceae bacterium | reverse complement strand
CACCAGGCGGCCAGAAACCCGCCCACGCCCAGCAGCTCGCCCGCGGCGAAAAGCGGCCAGTGGAACGGGTTGGGCCAGGCGCCGGCGGCGACGTTTCGCCAGTCCCAGCAGAACGCTACGACGATCAGGACCCCGCCGCCGCAGATCGCCGCCCAGTGAAACCAGCGAAACCGGATCGGCCGCCCAAGCGACTCGCGATGGAGAACCGCCACGCCGGCAGCGATCATCGACAGCGAGACGATCACCGGCGCGATCACCGGTCCCACCCAAGGCACCGGAACCAGAAACAGGATGTCCCAGGCCCAAAGCGACGTTGGCCAGCCCACCAGCAGCTTCAGGAACACGTAATAGAAAATGTCCCAGACGCCGAACGCGATGAGAAAGCCGGCCAGCCACGCCACGAAGCCGCCCCCGACGGCCAGTCCGGCAGCCGCAAGCATCGCCAACGTGGCCAGCTCGCGCCCCAACTCAACCGCCAGCAAGTGCGTGTAGTCCGGGCCCGCCTTCGCGAGCTGCTCCAGGGTGAGCAAGGGAAACACGGCGTCGGGCGGATTGCCGCCGAGATCCGAGATCCGGACCGGCTCACAAACCGCGCGCAGGTAGATCACTACGGCCGCCTCGACATACCCGAACGCGATCCCAAACAGCACCAGGCCGCCAACAACGCGCACCAGCCTCATAGCAGTCTCCTCCTGGCGGCGGGACGGCCTCCACCCAAACATCGCCCGTCCGACCGCCGGATTATAACCCGTTGGTGGGAGTCGCCGCAAGGTTGCGGGCCATGCCGCGCACCTGGGGTTGCCGGACGGGTTGAGTGCGGTCCTGATCAATGTCTTCCTTGACGGCCCCTGCAAGGGTGGCCTAGGATATCGGGTTTGGGTCTGGGTGGCCCGCACGTAGCACAGGCATCCTGCCTGTGCTGTTCAGAGACAGCATGTAATGCTAATCCGACGTCTTGTAGGACGGATTGCCAATCCGTCCTACAGAATTGCCTAGGCACAGGCTGGAAGCCTGTGCTACGCGGAAGCCTGTGCTACATCGAGGTCGCTCGTTGCCATGGATACTGCCAAGGTCGCCATCGTCGGTTTCGGCACGATTGGGTCTGGGGTCGCGCGGCTGCTGTTGGAGAGTGGCGACCGGTTGGCACGGCGGGCCGGCAAGCGGATTGAACTCGTCCGGGTCGTGGATACCGACCTTGCCCGGCCTCGAAACTTCCCTCTGCCCGAGGGCCTGTTGACCGATGACCTGAGCGTAGTCCTTCAAGACCCCTCAATCGAGGTGGCCGTGGAGCTTGTCGGGGGTCTGGAGCCCGCCCGCACCATCGTGCTGAAGCTCCTAGAAAGCGGGAAAGACGTAGTCACAGCCAACAAGGCTCTGCTGGCGGAGCATGGGCGGGAGCTGTTCGATCAGGCCCGAAAGCTCGGCCGGTCGATTGCCTTCGAGGCTTCTGTGGGCGGGGGCATTCCGATCATAGCGGCGGTGGGCCAGTCCCTTGCGGCCAATCAGATCCAGTCGATTCACGCGATCCTGAACGGCACGAGCAACTACATTCTCACCCAAATGGGGGACAATGATGCCGACTACTCGGCCGCTGTGGCAGAGGCACAGCGACTTGGCTACGCCGAGGCCAACCCGGCCATGGACGTTGACGGGAGCGATGCGGCCCAGAAGCTGGCGATCCTGGCCCACCTAGCCTTCGGGGCGCGGGTTCACTGGAAGAAGATCCCCCGCACGGGCATAGACACCGTGGAGGTGGCGGACATCCGCTACGCCCGGGAGCTGGGCTATGCCATCAAGCTCTTGGCCGTGGCGGAACTGGTGCCGGAAGGACTGGAGCTGCACGTATCGCCCACGCTGGTAAGGCACAGCACCCCGTTGGCCGAGGTCCGCGGCGCGTATAATGCGATCCGCGTGGTGGGCGATGCCGTGGGCCGGGTCTTCTTCCACGGGCCAGGCGCGGGGCAGATGCCGACGGCCTCGGCCGTGGTGGCCGACGTCATCGACACGGTACTGGGCCGGGCGGCGATCACCTTCCGCACGCTGGAGCTCTGGTCCACCAAGCGGGAGGCCCCGGTGGCGATCCGCGACCCGGCCAAGGTCTCGGGGCGATACTACCTGCGATTCAACGTGGACGACCGCCCCGGCGTTCTGGCCGAGATCGCCGGGATCCTGGGCCGCCACCAGATTTCGATCGCCTCGGTGATCCAGCACGAGACCGAGGAGGAGTCGGCCAACACGGTCCCGCTGGTCATCATGAGCCACTCGGCGTCGGAGGGGGCGATGCGCGATGCGCTGGCGGCCATCGAGCAAATGCCGTCGGTCCATCCGCGGAGCATCCGGATGAAGGTGCGAGATTAAGGATGAAGGATGAGGGATGAAGGATGAATGACGAAAGCTCAATGAACAATGAACAATGAACAAGGCTCAATGAGCAAGGAAAGAAGCGGTGACCACTTTGGGTCATTGGTCATTGGTGCTTTGTCATTTCCCTGAACCCTGAACCCCGAACCCTCAACCCTGCCGTGAAATACGCCATCATCATCCCCGACGGTTGTGCCGACGAGCCGCAAGAGTCGCTGGGCGGCAAGACGCCGCTGGAGGCGGCCGACGTGCCGGCCATGGACGCCATCGCACGGGCCGGGGTGGTGGGCCGGGCGTGCCACGTGCCCGAGGCCCTGCCGCCAGGCTCCGACGTGGCCAATCTGAGCCTCTTCGGCTACAACCCGATCGAGCACTACACCGGCCGGGCGCCCTTGGAGGCGGTCGCCCAGGGCATCCAACTGGGGCCGGACGATTGGGCCGTGCGGTGCAACCTGGTGACGATCGAAGACCAGGTGATGCGGGATTTCACCGCGGGCCACATTTCCAGCGAGGAGGGGGCGGAGCTGATCCGCAGTCTCCAGGAGAAACTCGGATCGGAGCGATTGCAGTTTTATCCGGGCGTAAGCTACCGGAACCTGTTGGTCTGGCGCGGGGGGCCAGGAAAAGGGGACAGGTCCAATTTGCCGGCACGGCCAGACCAACCTTCGGTTGGTG
>CAYGZI010000700.1:0-3054 GCA_964354245.1 uncultured Planctomycetaceae bacterium | reverse complement strand
GACGGGTGGCGGGTGACGGGTGGCGGGTGATGGGTGGCGGGTGATGGGTAGCGGGTGATGGGTGGCGGGTGACGGGTGGCGGGCGGAGGCGCGTTCGCCGGCTCGCAAGTTATTTTCCGGAAAGCCTTTACGGTTTTCGACACGGGATCGCCCGCTTCCCAATCGACGTTGACTCCAAAGCCCTTCCAGGGGATACTTCTGTGGCCCCTCCAAGCCCCTCGGCATCGCAATGCGGCTCCGCTCGTCCCACAGCACGTAACTAATTGATCCTAAACACCTTCGGACGATGACACCCAACTCGATCGGCGATCTGCGCGAATACTGCCTGGACGTGGCCCGGCGGGCCAAACGGGCAGCCGCCGACATGGTGCAGGTCATCGGAGCCCAGAAAAACGGGTGGCTCCGCCGCAGCGCCCGCCTGCTGATCGAGCGGTCCCTGGCCCTGGCCGACGCCAACCGCCGCGACCTGGCTGCCGCCCCGGGCTTCGGGCTCACCGACGCCCAAGTCGATCGTCTTCGGCTCACTCCCGAGGGTATCGAATCGATCGCCCGAGCCCTGGAAGAGGTGGCGATGCTCCCCGACCCGATCGGGGAGGTGATCTGGTCCTCCGTCCGGCCCAACGGGCTTTTAGTTGAGAAAGTGCGCGTGCCGCTGGGGGTTGTGTTCTTCATCTACGAGTCGCGGCCGAACGTGACCGCCGACGCGGCGGCCCTGTGCGTGAAGAGCGGAAACGCCGTGATCCTCCGCGGCGGCAAGGAAGCGGCCCATTCCAACGCGGCCATCGCCAGGATCCTGGCCGAGGCCGCCGCAGACGCCGGGCTGCCGGGCGACGCCGTGCAACTGGTGGCCACGCCCGACCGCGAGGCCGTCGGCCATTTCCTCCGCCTGCCGGAGTATATCAGCGTGGCGATCCCGCGCGGCGGCGAAGGGCTCATCCGCCGGGTCAGCGAAGAGGCCAAGATGCCCGTCATCAAGCACTTTGCCGGCAACTGCCACGTCTACCTCGACCGCTCGGCCGACCCCGACATGGCCGAGCGGATCGTGGTCAATGCCAAGTGCCAGCGCATGGGCGTGTGCAATGCCGCCGAGTCGCTGGTGGTCCATGCCGCCGCGGCCCCGGCGCTGCTGGTGCGGGTTTGCCGGGCCCTCGCCCAGCGGGGGATCGAGATCCGCGGCGACCCGCGGACGCGGGAATTGTTTCCCCAGGCAGTCCCGGCAACCGAAGAAGACTATGGCAAGGAGTACCTCGGCCCGGTGATTTCCGTCAAAGTGGTGGACTCGCTGGACGAGGCCATCGGCCACATCAACCGCTACGGCTCGCAGCACACGGAGGCGATCGTGACGGGCGATCTGGCGGCCGCCCGCGAGTTCACCGCCCGCATCGACAGCTCCGCGGTGATGGTCAACGCCAGCACTCGGTTCAACGATGGAGGGGAGTTTGGCCTGGGCGCGGAGATTGGCATCAGCACGGACAAGTTTCACGCCCGCGGCCCCTGCGGCCTGAGCGAGCTGACCAGCTACAAGTACGTGGTCTACGGGAGCGGCCAGGTGAGGGAATAGAGGAACGAATCTATGAGCAGCGACGTGCTCACTCAAACGGAAGTCGAGGGTCTCCTCAGCGCCATGGCGGCCGGCGGGGATGCGGCAGCCCCTGCGGCCTCGGCCGCGGCGCGGGGCGACCCAGCCGCCGTGGCTTCCAAGGCACGCGAAAAGGTCAGTCCTTACGACTTCAAACGCCCTGAGCGCGTGGGCAAGGAGCAGATGCGGGCGCTGCAGACCCTGCACGAGGGTTTTGGGCGGAATTTCGCCGCCGGCCTGTCGGCCATGCTCCGCAGCATGGCCGAGGTCAAGCTCACCAGCGTCGATCAGCTCACCTACAGCGAGTTCGTCTTCAGCCTGGAGAACCCCACCTGCTTCAATCTCCTCAAGGCCGAGCCGCTGGAAGGCAACCTGATCCTCGACATCAACCCGTCGATCATCTACCCGATCATCGACCGCCTCTTGGGCGGGGGCCGGGAGCCGACGATCATGGCCCGCCGCCCGTTGACGGAAATCGAGCTGCGGATCGTCTCGCGGATCACGGGCCTCTTCCTGGAGGAGCTGCACCGCGCCTGGGAGAACGTGCTGGACCTCCGCCTGGAGGTGATCCGCGTCGAGAGCAATCCCCAGTTGGCCCAGATCGTGCCGCCCAACGAGGTCGTGGTGGTCATCAGCTTCGAGCTGGCCCTCGGCGAGGCCCGCGGAATGATGAACCTCTGCATCCCCTACAACACCATCGAGCGCATCAGCGGCAAGCTCTCCGCCAACAGTTGGATCGCCTACGGCCGCCGCACCGCCACCCCCGAGAACATCGAGCATATCAGCCAGACCTTGCGGAGCTCCCTGGTCGGGCTGAACGTGCGCCTGGCCAGCACGCGGATCACCGCGGGCGAGCTGATCGGCCTGCGCGTGGGCGACGTAATCACCACGGAGAAGGACGCCCGCAGCCCGCTCTTGGTCCTGGTCGAAGGGGTCCCCAAGTTCCGCGCCTTCCCCGGGGCCTTCAAGGGGCACAAGGCCGTACGCGTCGAGCAGGTGATCCCCAACCCCGCCGACGCGATCGGGGATTAGAATCCGCGCGGAGATCGCTTGAAAACGGCGGGAATCCGACGGCGGGACCACCCAGTAAGGGGGCGGTCGGAAGGCCCACTTGAACTCGCCCGAACGGCGCGTTATTCTATACGTCCGTTCAGAAGACCGGCAAGGTCTGTTCCATTCGTCCTGGCCAGACGGCTGCGGCGGCACTTCCGGCATCAGGGTGTTGCGATGGTCGAGGTCATCCACGCGGAGCGCAGATCGGCGGTTCTCACCCCCTCCAGCCTGGCGTGCCTGGCACACGTTCCGACGGTCAACCTGACGGCCGGCTGCGCCCACGAGTGCCGCTACTGTTACGCCCGCGGCTACCTGACGCACCCTGGTGACGGCAAGGTCAGGTTTTACACGAACACGCTTGCGAAGTTGCGGGAGGAGTTGCGCCGCAAACGCAAGAAGCCCACCACGGTGTATTTCAGTCC
>CAYGZI010000699.1:0-3057 GCA_964354245.1 uncultured Planctomycetaceae bacterium | reverse complement strand
CGCCCTCGGACCCATCCGATCCGCCCTCGGACCCATCCGATCCGCCCTCGGACCCATCCGATCCGCCCTCGGACCCGTCGGTCGAGCAGACCGCAAACATGGACGGAGCGTCCGGCGCCCCAGCGCAGCCCGAGTCGCCTCCGGCGGGGCAAACCCCGGCGCAAGCCGAGTTGCCTGCCCCGCCCGCCGAATCCGCGCCCGGCAAGGTGCGTCCTAAGCCCATCGCTGCGAGGCAGAGACGCGACAAGAAAGAGCAGAAGAAGCGGAAGCTCGAAGAGCGCCGGCAGAAGGCCTTCGCCGACTACTTCAACTACAGCGAGGAGGTGAAGCGAATCCCGCCGCATCGGATTCTGGCCATCAACCGCGGCGAGCGGGCCCGGGTGCTGCGGGTCAAGCTCGAATGCGACATGGAGGCCCTCGGCCGCACGGTCGATGAGGTCTGCGTCCCGGCCGGCCATCCCCATGCGGACTTCCTCCGCGGTTGCGCCCGCGACGCCCTGGTGCGGCTCATCCTTCCCAGCCTCGAGCGGGATCTCCGCCGCGAGCTGACCGAGCGGGCCGAGACCCACGCGGTGACCGTGTTTGCCCGGAACTTGCGCAACCTGCTCTTGCAGCCTCCGGTGCGGGACCGGCGCGTGCTGGCAATCGATCCCGGCTACAAGAGCGGCTGCAAGCTGGCGGCTTTGGACCAGTTCGGCAACGTGCTGGGGCACGACCTCATCTACTTGGTCGGCAAGCCCGAACGCCGCGAAGAGGCCCGCCGGATCGTGGCCGAGATGGTTCAGAAGCTCGATATCTCCGTCGTCGCCACCGGCAACGGGACGGCCTGCCGCGACACCGAGGATTTCATCGCCGACCTGCTGGGCCAGGAGTTGAAGGACAAGGGAGTCTCCTACGTCGTCGTCAACGAGGCGGGCGCGAGCGTTTATTCCACCAGCCGCATCGGCCGCGAGGAGTTCCCACACTACGACGCCACCCTCCGCGGCGCCGTCTCCATCGGGCGCCGCCTCCAGGACCCCTTGAGCGAGCTGGTCAAGATCGAGCCGGCCAACCTCGGCGTCGGGCTCTACCAGCACGACGTCAAGGCCAAGCACCTCCAGGAATCGCTCGACGAGGTCGTGGAATCCAGCGTCAATTACGTGGGCGTGGACGTCAACACGGCCAGCCCGGCGCTCTTGCGCTATGTGTCGGGCTTGAACCAGTTGACGGCCCGCCGGCTCTACGAATACCGCCTGGAGCACGGCCCGTTCCGCAATCGCCAGCAGCTCAAGGAAGTGCCCGGCATCGGCGAGGCGACGTTCGTGCAAGCGGCGGGGTTCCTGAAGATCGTGGGCGACAACCCGCTGGATGCCACGTCGATCCATCCCGAGAGTTACGAGATCGCCGGGCGCGTGTTGGCCACGCTGGACGGCACCCCGGAGGACTTGGCGGCTAAGGAGACGGCCGCGGCGCGGGCCGAGCGGCTCGGCAAGATCGAGGTGGACGCCCTGGCCCAGACGCTTCAGGTCGGCACGATGACGCTCCGCGACATTATCGCCCAGTTGGCCAGGCCCGGCCGCGATCCCCGCGAAGACCTCCCGCCGCCCGTGTTCAAGCGGGGCGTGCTCAAGCTGGAAGACCTCAGCCCCGGCATGGAGCTGACCGGCACCGTGCTCAACGTGGTCGATTTCGGGGCCTTCGTGGACATCGGCATGCACGATAGCGGGCTGGTCCACGTCAGCCAATTGGCCGACCGCTTCGTGCGCGACCCGTACGAGGTGATTTCCGTCGGCGACATCGTCAAGGTCTGGGTGCTGGAGGTGGACAAGCAGCGGCGCCGGGTCTCGCTGACGATGATCCCGCCGGGACACGCCCGAACGATGGGGCGCCGGCACGGAAAGCCGGAGGATAGAGCAAAGTCGGCGGAGCCGGCCAAGCCGGTCTCTGGGCCCCGTCCGGAAGGCCGGACCGCGCCCGAGGATCAAGCGCGGGCGCAAGGCCCGCCCCCGTCGGGTCCGCCGCGCCGGCCGGATCGCCCACGATTCGAAAGGCGGCCGCCGTCGTCGGGTCAGGCGCCGCGCCGGGATTACGGGCCGCCCAAGCCGCGGCCCAGGCCGCGCCCGATCACCCCAATCACCGACGACATGAAGGCCGGCAAGGAGCCGCTGCGGAGCTTCAGCGACCTGATGCAGTTTTACGACATCCAGCGTCCAGGCCCCGCCAAGGACAAGCCCGAGAAGCCCGTGCATCAGGGTCCCAAAGGGAAGGATCGCCAGCGGGAACCCGGGGGTCCGCCCGAGCCAACCGAGGCCGGGGCCCCGAGCCCGGAGGCTGCCGGTGGGCCTCCCGTGCCCGAAGTCGAAGCTCCGCCGCAGGAGACCGACGCGTCGCCGCCGACCGCGCCGCTGGTCCCGCCGCTCCCGGCCGAAACACCGCCCGGATCGCTGCCTCCGGCAACGTCGCCATCTGACTCACCGGACATGCCCACGCTCCGCGAGGGCATGCCACCCGACGCGCTTCGCGAGGGCACACCACCCGACGCCCACACCCATCAGACTCAGCCGCCCCGCACCGAGGACGAAGGGCCGATCGCCGATGACCGACTTCCAGAAACGCCTGCAAAAGGCGATTGAGCGCGGCTACCGGGCCAGCGACGCCCGGGCCCGGGCCGAGGCGGAAAAGGAGGTCTCCGAGCAGGAACTCCGGCGCCTGCACACCCAGTACCGGCTCGAGCTTTCCGAGCACGTCGAGACCTGCCTGCGCGAGCTGGCCGGCCATCTGCCGGGCTTCCAGCACGAGCCGGTGGTTTCGGAGCGGGGCTGGGGCGCGGCGGTCAGCCGCGACGACTACGAGGCCGGGAGAGGCCGGGAGCCCGCCGCGCGGTTCAGCCGCCTGGAAATGCTCGTCCGTCCGGTGTCCGAGTACTTCGTGCTGGAGCTGGCCGCCAAGGCCACCATCCGCGACAAGGAGTGCTTCAACCGCACCCACTACCAGCGCCTGGCCGAAGTGGACCTGGCCTCGTTCACCGGGCTGGTGGACCTCTGGGTCCTCGAATTCGCCGAACTCTACGCGGCCAAG
>CAYGZI010000698.1:0-3060 GCA_964354245.1 uncultured Planctomycetaceae bacterium | reverse complement strand
GCCAGGCCGGATTGCCCGGCTGATTTGCATCAGCTTACCTTGGCACACTCATGGTCGCTTCTCCTTAAGCAGGTTCAGCAGGACGCGCTCGGCCACCGGGTCGTAGTTGGGCTTGGACCGGTCCAAGCGGCCTTTGAGGTCCAGTTGGGCAAACACGATGCGACCGCCTCCCGAAGCGGCAGGAACCGCGGCCATCACGGTCGTTTTCGGCTCTCGCGCCCAGAGGATCTTTTCCGCTCCGGCCATGGCGGGGCCTCCCAGCGATCCGAGCCCGACCGCGCCGGGCAGGCCATTCCATCGGATCAGCCACTGCGGGTCAATACCCTCGAGGAGAGAGTGCTTGAGGTCCTTGTACGGAAACACCCGCGAGAACCGCGGGCCGTGACTGATCTTCACTTCGCACAATTCCAGCCAGTCCCAGGATGGAGTCGACAAGACAACCATCTTTCCTCCCGCACGCAGAAAACCGTCGAGGACTTTGGTCTGGCGCTTTTCCTCCGGGGAGAGGCGCGAGGCGTCCCAGACGACCACCACGTGTTTGTCCGGCGTCAAGGCGCCCAGGCTCGAAGAAGTGCGGAGACTCTGCGACTTGAAAAAGGCTTGCGCGGCATGGTCGCTTCCAAGAACGACAAACTCGCGCCGCTTTGCAGCCTCGGGCACGGTGGGTGGCGAAATGGCCCGCAGCAGAGGCGCCTGTTCCAGCGCCTGCTTTAGCTCCGGCTGCTCGGCGATGCGCCATGGCCCCCCGTCAGCAGCATCCGCACCGGCCGCTGGCAGCGGACCCGGCGCCGCGGTGGCCAGAACGAAAAGGATCGAGGGAAAGGCGTGGGCAAGGGTGCTCATCACAACTGCTCCTTCCACCAGATTGTCGCGGAGTGCCCGGTTCGGCCGCGAATCCAGGCCGGCACGATTCTACCGCGCGCCTGGCCGGGGCCGAAAGAAGGAAGCGTTGACAAACGCGAGTCAACGCCTTGTCGCCGACGAGGCACCGCCCGCGGTCTTGCGGGCCTTGCATGCACTGATCTCCACGCTAAGATGGATTGAAGAATCGGCGGCCTTGGGTGGGCGTGACCGCGGGGCGGGTTGGGGGCGCGCATCCGCGACCAGAGGAAAGGGAGACGTGCTGGGAACTGTCATGGACTTGCACCACAACGTTTTCTACGGCTACCGTGGGCCCGGCACAGACGCCGACCGAGATCAGCAGCTTGAGAACAATGTCACGAAAGCGCTGATCAGTACGTTACGCCTCGGCGGCATGAACGTATGGCGCCCTTTTTTGGCCTGGCTTGGGATTGCGGACGCCACGGACGCCGAGTTTCTGCTACAGCGTTGCGACCTTCCCTCGGGACGCGCCGCACGCAGGCGGCGCCGCGTGTTGCTCGGGATTTCCAAAGGGATATCGAGTTGGTCGCTCGACGCGTGCGAGGACATGACCAGTTCCGTCGCCGCCGTGTCCTCCATCAGTGACTCGCCCGGCGACCTCGCGGACGCTCCGGAGCGAAGCCGTCCTGATGCATGGATGTATGGCGACGGGTTTGTCGTTCTTGTGGAAAGCAAGGTTGGCGACAATGACTTCTCGCCGAGACAAATGGCGGCTCACCTGGCACGCCTGGGGACTGCGGAACAAACGCAGCCCAAGGTCGTGCTGAGGACTTGGCGCGACGTTCACGGTTTCTTCCACGGCCTCCTGCCCAGTCTGGCGGACACTTCGTCGCGCTTATTGGTTGAGCAGTTCATCCAGTTTCTCGAGTACAGCGACATGAGCGGATTTACCGGCTTTCAGCGCGAGCACTTTGACTACTTCCTCTTGCACGACGATGACGACGCCCGGCGTTGGGTCCACGGCCAGGTGAAAGACTTCGCCGCGCGTGTGCAGACCCGGTTGTACCAATTTGACCCGTTCTACGAGAGCTACCACATCGGTGTGCTGAAGCGTTCTGCATCGTACTGCTGGGCTGCTTTCGGTCCCGCCCCGTTCAAGGAGTGCCACAAGCGTACCCACCAGACGATCTCCGTGAGCCCCAACGGCCTGCGAATGTTCGTGAACACAGAAGGAAAGCCGGCCACCAACCGGCTCAAGGCCGTGCTTAAGCGTTCTAGGGAGGAGTTTCGTGCGGCACTGCAAGAACTCCACGCTTTTGAGCCCTTCGAATTGGTGTTGGATGAAGTGGTTGTGGTCGGGCCCATGCAGTCGGAGAGCACGCCGAAGATGCGTCTCCACTCGTCGATGCTGACCGAGGAAACCGGGGGCATCGCGTGGACGGCTTTCGCTGAAACAGTCCAACGCCTGCACTTGCTCTATTTTTGCATCGACCGGCCTGTTGTGGGGCCGCCGGGACTAATTGAACTCTCGGAGTGCGATGCAGTTCAACTCGTGGTGAAGAATTTCCAGCGCAATCACGGCGTAGTGAAGTTGCTGAATCCGTAACGGCCGGCGGGAAACCGGGTCGGCTCCAATACGTCCGGCCCGGCGATTCCTGTCAGGGTAGCGGCGTGGCAGACGTGGGGAAGACGAAGAGGACTCGCTCGGCCACCGGGTCGTAGTTGGGTTTGGACCGGTCCAAGCGGCCTTTGAGGTCCAGTTGCGCAAACTGTTCGCGACCAGTCAAACGGCCGTGCTTTTGCGGGTTTTTTTTCTTCTTCTCTGATCACAGTTTGTGGGCTGGGGGGTACTGCGGGGACTCACCGCTCTATCTGGTCAGACTTACTTCCTACCGGCCGGCGCCAGCATCGGCGTGCCGAGGCGGAACTGGACCGCCACGGGCGGGTTGGCCACAAATAGCAGCCAGCGCTGGATATGGCCGGGATCAATGCTCAGCCGCGCCTCGTCCATCGGCACGCGGAGCAGCATGGGCACGTGTGGCGGGATCTCCACGGAGCGCTGCCACCAGCCCTTGGCGGCGTCCTCCAGGGAGATGAGGACCACGATGGTCTTCTCGCCAGGGTTGTAGATCGGCTGCTCAAGGGCGCCCACCTGCGACCAGTCCGTGGTTGTCAGGTCCCCAGCCGCGAACTGGGCAATCGGCCAGCGGTCGCTCTTGGGGTCGGCCTTGTTCCAGG
>CAYGZI010000697.1:0-3066 GCA_964354245.1 uncultured Planctomycetaceae bacterium | reverse complement strand
GCCCTGTTCGCCTGTCTGATGGAGCGCTGCCACATGGCCGGCGAATGGGTCATCGGCGGGGTGGAGGCCAAGGGGGTTGCTTACGTGTTGGTCTTCCTCGGCCTGGAGGCGATGGTCCGCGGCTGCTGGAACCGGGCCTGGCTCCTGTTTGGCGGGGCCTCGCTGTTTCACGTGCTGGCGGGCGGGTGGGTGGCCCTGGCCGCGGGGTTTTCGTGGCTGGTGCTAAGCCGCAAGCGGCTGGGGCCGGGCCGCGAGCGGCCGCCGCTCCGCTCCATGTGGCCGGGGCTCTTGGGCGGACTGGCGATCTCGCTCCCCTCGGTCATCCCGTCGTTGGCGCTGGACTGGGGCATTGACTGTCAGACCGTCGACCAGGCCTGCGAGATCTACGTCTGCTATCGCCTGCCCCACCACCTGATCGCCTTGCAGTTTCCGCTGCTGTTCCTCTCCCGATTCTTGGCGATGGTGCTGGTGTGGGTGCTGCTTTGCCTAACGGTTGCGGAAAAGGGGACAGGCACCTTTTGCCTGAAAGGCCCGAAGGGTGCTTCGCACAAAAGGTGCCTGTCCCCTTTTCCCGGCGGCGAGGATCGGCTCCGGTCGTTTGTCGTCGGCGCACTGGCGATTGCCTCGGTCGGCGCCCTGCTGAGTTTTCTGGTGCCGGTAGACCGGCTCTTGGCGGCCCGGCTCCTGCGGTTCTATTGGTTCCGGCTCGCCGACGTGGCGGTGCCGATGGGCGTCGCCTTGTTTGCGGCTCTGCTGATAGACCGGTGGCTGCAATGTAGGGCGACTTTCCAGGTCGCCCCACGGCTGCGATGGTGGCCCGGCTCGGCAGGACTCGGACTTGCCGCCCTGGCGCTGGCGGCCGCGGCCCACGTCGGCGATTTCGTGGTGCTCCGTCTCCAGCCCCAAATCCCCCGGGCGGACAACAAGGTGGACAAGCTCGGCGGCTACGCGGCATGGCGCGACGCCTGCGAGTGGATCGCCCGGTCCGAGTCGATCCCCAAGGACGCCCGTTTTCTGACGCCCATCGATGCCCAAACCTTCAAATGGTATGCCCGGCGGCCCGAAGTGGTCGCGCGCAAGGATATACCGCAGGACGCGGCGTCGATCGTCCAATGGTGGGACCGCCTCCGCGACGTCCACGGCATCGAGCGCGACGACCCACGACGCTTCTGGCACGGCTCGCTGGCCGAACTTGGGGCCAACCGGCTCCGCGAGCTGGGCAAGAAGTACCTCGCCGACTACGTGCTCACCGAGGCCCCCGGCATCGAGCTGCCCGAGACGGAACTCCAGCCGAAGCGTGTCGCGCCGCGGCTACCGCTCAAGGTGGTCTTCGAGAACGAGGGATACGTCGTCTATCAATTGCGCGAAGAGCAGTGACCCGTGGCACGTTGTTATGCTGAAGCATAACCTACCCGAGCTGCTGGCGGATCGATTTCTCCGGCCGCTGCCTAAGCCGGAGGCCGGCTCGCGCTTCGAGCCGCAGCCGCCCTCGTGGCGCCACGACGACCCGCCGCCGCCGGACGCCAAGCCCGCCGCCGTGCTCCTCCTGCTCTATCCCCGCGAGGACCGCTGGCACCCACCTGCCGCTGACGCTCCGGCCCGCCCACTTGCCGTTTCACGCGGGCCAGGTGAGCCTGCCCGGCGGGGCGGTGAACCCGGGCGAGACCTCGGCCGAGGCGGCGGTCCGCGAGTTTCACGAGGAACTCGGCGCCGCGGGCCACCCCATCCGGCTCTTGGGCCTCCTCCGGCCGATCTACGTCTGCGCGAGCAACTTCCGCGTCGAGCCGTGGGTCGCCGCGACGGAGAGCCGCCCGGAAATGACCCCGAATCCGGCGGAAGTCGAGGCGCTCCTGGAAGTGCCGCTTGAGCAACTCTTGGACCCGGCCAATTTCGGCTACCACGAGCGCGACCGCGGCGGCGAGAAGTACCAGGCCCCGCACTTCTGGTTTGCGCCCCATCGCATCTGGGGCGCAACCTGCCGGATCCTGGGAGACCTGGTGACCATTTGGGACGAACTACCGTCCGGAGTATAATGAACTGGCTGACCCGGTGCCGTAACAGACCCACCGTACTGCGAAGGGCGTTCTATGAGCATGGAGACGACCAAGGACCTGGTGATCGAGATGATCCGCCGCATGCCGGACGACACGACCGTTCCGGACATCATGGCCGAACTCTACTTCCGCCAGAAGGTGGACGAGGGCCTGCGCCAGCTCGATGAAGGCCAGGGGATCGACCACGAGGATGCCAAGAAACGCCTTGCCCCATGGCTAAGCTGATCTGGTCGCCGCAGTCGCTGGATGACATCGACGGCATCTGCCGGTATATCGCGCGAGATTCTGAGCGGTACGCGAGGCTGTTCGGCGAGCGAATCCTCGCGATGGCGGAATCCATTGCGAAACATCCGTTGGTAGGTGCAATGGTGCCTGAGTATCAGCGCCAGGACCTTCGTGAACGTCTTCTTCAGAACTACCGCATCGTGTACCGGGTGCGCGGAGACGTCGTGGAGATCGCGACCATCGTACACGCGGCGCGGCTCCTCCCGCCATCGCCACCCGGGTAGAGAGTTCATCTCCCTCGTTGACGGGCAGTTCTACCGGCATCACGGATGGACTTCCCCCCCCCCCCCCCCCCCCCCCCCCCCCGCCCCCCCCCCCCCCCCGCGCCCCCCCCCCCAGAACTCTCCCCTCCCCCCCCCCAGCGGCGGCATGGGGCAGCCCAGCATCGCGGCAATCACGCGGAAAAGTTCCCCTTCCTTCACCGTCACCTTGCCGTCCGCACTGATGCACGCGGCCGCTGCCGTCAGCACCCGCTTCTTGACCTGCGGCGACCCTTGGGCCAGCTCTTTCAGGGCCGCGTCAAAGGCCGGCAGTCCGCACTCCTCGGGCGGCAAGAGCGTCATCGGTTTGCCGAGCGTGCCGGCCGCCTGGTCGAGGGCCCGCTGCGCATCCGCCGGGCTCTCCTGGCCCGCGTGGGCCAAGGCGGAAAGCACCGTACACAGCGGCCCCACCAGCGGCGTGATGGCCGAATATCGGACCGCGGGCGGCTTGGTCCGCTCAAAGTGCA
>CAYGZI010000696.1:0-3066 GCA_964354245.1 uncultured Planctomycetaceae bacterium | reverse complement strand
TGAGTAGATACACGGTGGAGCGAGCGCGGTCAGCGATCCGTTGTGCGTGAAGAGCACCTTGCTTCAGGTGCCAAGCGCCTTTTTCCAAGGCGCTTCGGTCGCCCCCACCGAAGCACGTAACCGTGGGCTAGGGGACGGATCCCAAAGCCCGTTCCTTTCCCAGCATCCACCCATCACTTTGTGTTTCGGCTGACTTCTCTGCCAGAAGAGTCCGAGATCGTCATCGCGGAATTCAAGACGCCGAGAACCCGTGCAAGGGTGGGTTTATCCCGAACCCTGTGTGTCCTTCTGCTGGGGGGTAGTGGCCATCTTCGTAGCCCGGACGCTGGTCGCCTCACCTCCAAGTTCTTCAGCGGTGAATCTGAAAGTCGATATTTGTCCAGAAGGGCGGGATCGCCACTCCGTCCCTCGATTCGATTGACGGGCCGTAGAACGGCCGCCGGCGCGCGGGTTGGTATTCTTGATCGAGTTGGGCCTCGGGAACGCAAGGGCGCGTCGCCAGGTCGCTCTGTACGCCGTGTCGGCGGGGCAAAAACCGGGTCTGGTGGCCAAGCTCGGGCACCGTCTTCCCGCACGCGGCTGTTCCATGTCGGAATTTCCGAGGTTGACTCCAACTCATTCCGGTATGCCGATAGGCACTGCGGCCTGGCGTGGGGGATCGCATTTGACATCGGGAACCCAACGTTGGGGCGCCGCAAAACGCCCCAGAATCGCTTGGGAGCCACCGACCCGAGCCAGAAGCCGTCAAGCTTGACTTGCGTGCGTCTGGCGCCGTTGTGACGTTCCTGGCTGATAGCGGATGGAAACCCTATCAAGACGCTCGTGGTGCGGTATGCGCGGTGGAGTTGCCTGACCATGCGGCGGATTTGCCCCGTAATCTCTGAAACCACGCTCCACGCTGGGGTTCTTTCGCGCCCCCAGGAAAGTTGGACTTCCTGAGCCAGCCCGGACCCGATTCGAGAAAAGCGTGGCTTTCAGGGCCTTTCGCAAGAAAACCCACCTAACAGCGGGGCATCGGCAACGCGTCTTTCCCATCTTCTCCATCCAGGCAGGATATGGCATTGAACGGCGATGGCTCCAAGATCACGACCGAGGCGTGCAGGCGGGCGAGTTGCGGGATGCACCCGATTCACTCAAACCCGCTCCAATCGCCCACGTTAGCGTCGGACAAGGTTTCTGAACACGACGACTGGCGGGTTGAGTTCCGCCTGCTGCCCTACCCGGGCTCGGTACGGCTGGCCTGATAGATCCCGAGCTTGACATCACGTGGCAGGAATCCCGCCGCTCCTTCTGGCACAACCTCCTGCTTGCCAATCACGAGGAAGCCGCCCGACACGGTGTGATCCGCAATCCGCCGCAGGACCTCGCGCTGCAACTCGCCAGCGAAGTACGTGAACACCAGATTGCGGCACAACACTAGGTGGAATGGCCCCGTGGGCGCATCGCCGCGAACATCCTGCTGTTGGAACTCGACGTACTGCCGAAACTCGGGGCGGAGGACGTACTCGGTGCCCGCTCGCGTAAATGCCGTTTCCTGCCAGCCCGCCGGCAAGTCTTTGAGGCTGCTGGCCGGATAGCGGGCCTCGCGGGCTCGCTGGAGCAACTGCGCATCCACGTCGGTGGCGACCTGGTGTAACTGTAGGTCCGGGAACTTGGGTTGCACACATTGGTTCCAGAGAAGCGACAGCGTGTACGGCTCTTCGCCGGATGCACAGCCGGCGGACCAGGTGCGGACCTGTTTTTCACCCCGGCCCAGAACCATGCCGGCCAGCTCGGGCAGCACTTCGTCCCGAAGACGGTCGAAAACGCCACGGTCGCGATTGAACCGCGAGATCGTAATCCGGCAGAAGCCGTCCAGCACAGACCACTCGGACGGATGCGTCTCCAGGTAGCTGCGGTAGTCCAAGATCCCGGTCAGGCCGAGTTCCTCCAGTCGCCGGTTAATCCGTTTGTGGACGTGGCGGCGGACCTTGCGGAAGCCCGGCCAGCGCAGCCCAAACCACGGCAGCGCCCACTGCAAGAATTGGATGCACTCCTGATCCGTCATTGCGTTCCAGCCCCCTTGGCACGGCTGCCGGACCTCAGTGGAGAGGCAATCGAGTGGCGATTACGTCTGGCAGATCGTCCCTGTTCCCAGTCGATACGAGTAAGACCTCCACGTCGGGCCGGGCCTTCGCGCGAGCGATAAGCCCGCCGCCTTTCATCGCGATCGTGGCCAGCACATGCACAGGGCTGTTCAAGAGCCGCTCGACTGCCTCGACGAAGACTCGGCTGAAGCACTCCATTTTGCCAATCTCGTCGATGACAAAGAGGTCCACGTCGCCTTCCGGCCTGTCCAGTTCCCCATGCACGATGGCCTCGAAGCCGGCAAGACCGACGCAGTATCGGCCGACGCGGAGAGGGCTGCGGAAGTCCACATGGGCTAGCACCGCCGATCGTCCGCCCAGGCCGACCGCCTCGAAGCCCAGCCGTTGCCCTTGCTCACGGATTTCCTGCGTGTAGAAACCGGCTAGCCGGCGGTCGCGCAAACGCTCGATGACACGCCGGACCACCGTCGTCTTGCCGCAGCCCGGCGGCCCGGTGAGCAGAATCCGTTGCACCATCGTTCGATTTACTCGCTACTTCGAGTCCGGTTACACCGCTGTTCATCGTGTCTTCTCGGGGAACCACCCTCGCAAGAACTCGGCAAGCGATCCTTCGTAAACGGCTTCGGCCAGGTGCTCGACTCCCTGCTGATTGCCCCAGGAATAGAAGATGATCACTCGCCCCTGGTACTCGCAGAAGTCGATGTCCGAGTTGTTCACGTTTTTGGCCGATGCGATCCGCTGACGCTGCTGGGGTGTCATGCGAGGATTGCGGACCTTGCGGTCCTCCTCGGAGGCGCGGAGCACCGGATTAAGCGGGCTCGGTTCCCAGTGGATGAGGTCCTTCGATCGGACCACGAACTGTTCGTAACCCCCGCGGATGCTTTCCAGGTAGAAGTCGTAGTAGTAACCGTCGAGGTACCGCAGACAGTGAGGGGCCGTGTACCGGTCCTTCGCGTAGACGCACTCCGGCGGAGTCACT
>CAYGZI010000695.1:0-3078 GCA_964354245.1 uncultured Planctomycetaceae bacterium | reverse complement strand
CGGGCGGTGGCAAGTCGTTCACATTGCGGGACGTGGCGGATTCCATACCCAAAGTATAACCCTTCCGAGTCGCCTTGACCACCAGGGGCGCCGCATGCGGAGGCGGGTGTGGGTTGAGCCCCCCCGTCAATCCGACTACAATTGACGGGTAGAGTCAGCAGCCGACGTGGCAGGTGGCGGGACAAGAGAACGGAGGGTCTCGTGAACGAACTTGTTGAAGTACTTGGTGTTGCGGGTATCCTTGTCGCCGCACTGGCCTGGTTGACTCGGACACTCCTGACTCACTGGATGGACAAGGAGGTTGAGAAACATAGGGCAGCGCTTCAGGCGGAGAACGCGGCTGCTACAGAGCGGCTGCGATCGGAGCTTCGTCGGCAGTCACTTGAGCATGAAGTCAAGTATCGTCGCAATGACGATCGAATCGCCGAGCGGCTAGACCAGGTCTACAGACGGTTACAGCGATTCTACGAGTGTGCCCACGCCTACGTCAACGTCGTCGGGTATTCCGACGACCCACCCAAAGAAGCCCAGCTCGAAGAATCGCGGAAGGCCAGTAAGCGGTTTTGGGACTACTTCATCGCGCAGCGGCTCTACATCCCCCCCGCGCTTTTCAAGGCCACAAGAGCATTTGCCGACAAGCTTAAAGATGTCGTAGATGATGTCACGAAGAACCTGAGGCGTCAACGCGACGGAATGCCCGCCGCCGACGCAGACTTCTGGAGTAAGGCGTTCTCGGAAATCGACAAGGAGCAAGGTCCCCTCTTCTCGTCGCTGGTCGAAGAGTTCCAGCGGCGGTTGGGTGTTTTCGATTCGGTACGCGTGGGGCCGGCCGTGCCGACTGGGCCGGAGGGGACGGCGTGAGCGGCCCGCCGTCTACTCGCCGGAGCTCCGCCGCCGCATTCCGTCCAACGGGCGCGGGCCGGGGCGCGGGCCGGGCATTGGAATGATCCGCACTTCCGTCTGCACGCCGTAATGGACCAGGCTGCTGCTGAGGCTCACGCCGTCGCCCAGGAGCCCGCCCGAGCGGGTGCGAATCCCGGAGCCCGAGCCGGGCGTCCCGGTCCGATCGCTCCCCGCGCGGCAGACCCGCTCGTAGAACTCGATGGCGACGCGATTGTCGGGCCTGGGCAAGATGCCCGCTTCGCCGCCCTTGAGGATCACGTAGTCCACGGCATAGGAATCGAGCAATTTCGGGAGCAATACCCGGGCCATCTCGTCGTTGCCGAAGAACTCAGCCCCCAAGGCCCGCGCGCCGTGGACGAAGACGAATCCCACCGTGCCATCGGGGATCCTGGGGACGATGCCTCCGCGGACCTCGGCAAGCCGGTCTTGGACGGGCCGGGAGTTGATCGCCGCTTCCAGGCTGCCGGTGGCGTTTTCGGCCTTGAGGGCGGCATTGTTGCGGGCCACTTCGGCCCAGACGCCGGCCTGGGTCGCTCCCCGGCGGAGTTCCTGCTGGATCGACTGGGGTACCAGCAGCTTGGCGGACCCAAAGCTCTTCTCGCCCGACCAGCGGTGGGCCTCGACGCAGAACACGTCCAGATCGACCCGCTGCCCCGGGGCGAGGATGAGGTCGTTGTGCACGGTGCGGGTCTGCTTGCCGCCGGAGATCACCTCGCCGCCCATGATGAAGACGTGCTCGCTTCGGCTGCGGTTCTCGACGATCACCACGGGCACGCTCCCGCCGGCCCCCTTCTCGCTGACGACCAGGATGCCGCGGGAGATGGCCTGGTCCATGGTGAGCCACGCCCCACGCAGGTCCGCGCCGCCGGACAGAAGGACCGGATAGACGGCCAAGCCGCGGAAGACCACCGGCTCGGCGATCTGGACGCGGTCGAGATAGCGGCCAAGCTCCGGCACATGCCGATCCGTCGAGGGCCGCTGGGCCCAGGCGGCCGTACCGGTTGCGAGCCATAGTCCTCCGAGACATGCGGCCATGCCCCAACAGAGGGCATTGCGCCAGAGCCACCGCGATCCGTTGCCTCTCGTATCCTTGTTCATGATCCCTGCCTCCTCAAGACAGATGGGAATGGACGCCTTCTTCCCCAAGGATACAGACGATCCAAGGGGGAGAGAAGTTCCCCACCCGCTGTTCGGGGGGCTCCGGGCGTGTGGAGTGCGGCGATTCATCGCCGCTTTCTGCCGAAGTCGAAGGGGGCCTTCGTGCTGGGAAAGCGGCTTGCCTTTCAGATCGCCCCCAAGCCAAAGCGGCGATGAATCGCCGCACTCCAAAAAAGACGTTTTCCGGCCGAGACGTCGCTGGCACACCCCGTGGGCTTGGGACGGCGCTCGGCTATACTGGTGGCTTCGGAGCCCCAGAACTGCGAGAGAACCACGTACCCCCGGAGGAACAAACCATGAAGCCCGTGAACCACGGCAGCATCTACTTGCCTTGTCTGTTCGGGTTGTGCCTGTCCGCAGTCGCGTCCGAAGCGATTTCCGCTCCACCGGCACGTAAGACCGAGGTTTCCATCCACGGGGACGCCTTCTTCGTCAACGGCCGGCCGACCTATCAGGGCCGCACGTGGAAGGGCATGAAGATCGAAGGGCTCCTGATGAACGCCCGGCTCGTGCAGGGGATCTTCGACGATATGAACCCCCAGACCGTCGGCAAGTGGGCCTATCCCGATACGGGCAAGTGGGACCCGGAGCGGAACACGCGGGAGTTCGTGGCCGCCATGCCCGAGTGGCGCAAGCACGGCCTTCTGTGCTTCACCATCAACCTCCAGGGCGGCAGCCCACAAGGGTATTCGGGGAAGCAGCCGTGGCACAACTCGGGTATCACGCCGGAAGGGGCGCTGCGGCCGGAGTACATGCGGCGGCTGGAGAAGATCCTCGACCGGGCCGATGAGCTGGGCATGGTGGCGATCCTCGGAGTCTTCTACTTCGGCCAGGATGAGCGGCTAAAGGACGAAGATGCCGTGAAGCGGGCTGTCGATGCCGCGGTCGATTGGGTCTACGACCGCGCCTACCGCAACGTGATGATCGAAGTCAACAACGAGTGCAACGTGAGCTACGACCACGCCATCCTGCGGCCTGAGTGGGTCCACGAGCTGATCGAGCGGGTCAAACAGCACA
>CAYGZI010000694.1:0-3080 GCA_964354245.1 uncultured Planctomycetaceae bacterium | reverse complement strand
GCACGTCGGCCAGTCGGCTGGTGGCGGGGGAGAAGGACCTGCACCGCGAGTTGGAAGGGACCCTAGCCCGGTTTCTTGGCGTGGAAGACGTGGTCGTTTTCGTGGGCGGGCATGCGACGAACGAGACGGTGATCGGTCATCTGCTCGGCCCCGGCGACCTGATCCTGCACGACGCGCTGTCGCACAACAGCATCGTCCAAGGCTGCATCCTCTCCGGCGCCCGGCGGCGGCCGTTTCCCCATAACGACTGGGCTGCGGCGGACAAGCTTCTGGAGGAGTATCGCCACGAGTACCGCCGCGTGCTGATCGTGATCGAGGGCGTTTACAGCATGGACGGGGACATTCCCGATCTGCCTCGGTTCATCGAGGTCAAGAAGCGGCACAAGACGCTGCTGATGATCGACGAGGCGCACTCGGTCGGGACCCTCGGGCCCACGGGCCGGGGAATCGGCGAGCACTTTGGGGTGGACCGGCGGGACGTCGACGTCTGGATGGGCACCTTGAGCAAGACGTTCGGCAGTTGCGGGGGGTACATCGGCGGCAGGAAGGAATTGGTCGAGTTCCTGAAGTACACGACGCCCGGGTTCGTCTTCAGTGCGGGTTTAACCCCGCCAGCCACGGCAGCCGCGCTGGCTGCCTGTCGCCTGCTGGAGGCCGAGCCCGAGCGGGTCACGCGGCTCCGACAACGGGCCAAGCTGTTCCTCACGCTGGCCAAGAGCCGAGGTCTGAACACCGGCAAGAGCAAGGACTCGCCGGTGATCCCGGTGATCGTGGGCAACTCGGTGCGCTCCTTGGAGCTTTCCAAGGCCCTTTTCCAGCGGGGCGTGAGCGTGTTTCCGATCCTTCACCCGGCGGTGGAGGAGAGCGCCGCCCGGCTCCGGTTCTTCATCACCTCGACGCACACCGAAGAGCAGATCCGCTACACGATCGACGCCCTCGTGGAGGAGTGGGAGCGGATCGACCCGCAGTTTAGATCCCGGGATGACGCCGGGGCCACGTCTTCGGCCGAAATTGTCCGGCAGACTTAGCCGCGGTTCCGCAGCGCGCCGTAGGACTCCGTGGAACCGGCTGCCCGCATAGCCGAAAGGGGGCAGGTCTACCCGTGCGGAGGAAAGCAGCTTTGTGCCCTTTTTCCTTCGCATTCTTTGCGGCAGGCTGTTGCCTGCGACGGCTGCTGCGCGCAATAATGCAATAGACGAGGTGCGATCCCTCTCCGCCCCTCGACCGGTGAGGGGCGGATTGTCCCACCCAGGTTGTACGGCAAGGGGTCACGATTGCTCACCGAACAACAGATTGCCCGAACTTGGCAAAAGCTGTTCAGCCGACGTGAATTCAACGAAGAACTAGCTGGGAAGGCAGAAGGCTTGCTCGGCCTACTACGTCCCGAGAGCCCGCTACGCCATCGTTTGAACGCCGAACTCGACGAGCTCCGTCGGAGGAGCCTTCAGCAGCAACCCTGAGTCCCTCAAGGTTTTCGGCGCGTCGCGTTGCGTCAGAGGGCGGGGAAGATGCCCCGACCCGTGGGGTGGAACTCTTGGCCGGCTCGAAACCGGTCGCGTCTGGAGTCCGCAGTGCGGCGAGCCGGCGTCAGTAGTTGATGCTGACGCCCAGCTCCAAACCGTTCATGAAGACGTCCTGACGGTTTTTGTTGGTCCGGATGCCCAGGGTCGTCGTTTCGCCCAGCGTGTAATCGATCATGCCACTGGGCCGCGCGATGTTGTTCACCCAAAGGGCCGACCAACCCCCGTGGATCGAAACGGCCCGCGTGATCTGGTACTGGGCCGCCACCCGCACCTCCACGATGGGGGAGAACTGCTGCATGTTGGCCAAGTGGTTGAAATCCGACTGCTGCATGGCCAGGGGCTGCGGGGGATCGCTGGAGGGCCGCGGGATCCCTGTGGTGCTCAGGAGCGAGCCTACCACGCCCGTCAGCCGCACGCTCTGCATGTTCACGCCCGCCGTGAAGTCGCCTTGGGCCGACAGCGTCCAGCGGTCGTTGGTGCGGAACCAACGGAGTCCGACGTGGGGGCCGATGATCCGGTTGTCGCCGCTCGACCAGAGGAAGGTATTGGCCAGCAGGCCGCCGGTGGCGTCGGCGCTGAACTCCTCGTTGATCTCCAAGTAACGGGGACCGAGGGACCACTCGAAGAAACCGCCGCGGGGCATGGGGTGCGTGCGCCGCAGGTAGGAGCCCTCGATGCCCCAGGTCTTGATCCGATTCATCAACGTCACGGCCGTGAACGCCACGCCCAGTTCCTGGATGTCGGTCGCGTTGACGAAGCCCTCCAGGTGGAGATGGCTCGGCGGGGCCCCCCAAGGCCGGTCCTCGAAGAACACCTGGACGCCATTTTTCGTCAAGAACTGGGTGGACTGATGCACCTGCAGGTAGCCGATCCTCCAGCCCCCATGCTCGTGGATGTCGCCAAACTCGATCCGCTGGCCGCCGGTCCAGTCGGAGGTCAGAAACCCGGTGGTGAAGGTGCTCTGTTGGGTGGTCGATGCTTCCGGGCCGGGTCCCCAGAAGACGGGCCGGGCGGTCTGCTCTGGCTCGGGCACGCCGAAGGTGGCCTCCTTGGGCGAGGAGACGGTCCAGAAGAGGCCGTCGTAGACGATGAAGATCCCTTGGTTGGCCCGCGGACCGCCGCCGAACTGATCCGAGTCCGCCGGAGCGAAGAGTTGCGTGTCTCGCAAGCCCTGGCCCAGGGCGTGCCCCCCCAACAGAAGGATCAGCGCGCCGGCTAACAGCCACGATCGGTTGCGTTGGAGCGACATGGTTCTCACCCACCTGGATGTGCAGTGACGGATCGTCCGACAAGACTCCACGGTCATGGAATCCGTGCAATCTGGTTGTGACGATAGTATCGGACGTAACAGTCGCACCAGTTGAGTAAGAAAGGCAAAGCTTGCAGAAAACGACGGCCTTTGGCCCTGCCCAAGACGTGATGCTGGGAATGATAGCGAAGATGAGATGGGGGCGGGCGGATTCTCGCCGCCGAACCGGCGGTGGTTTGCCTCCGCGTCCGGGAGTCCGGCGCGGACCCGCTGGTCCCTAGACCCCAGCCCCTAACCCCTAACCCCTC
>CAYGZI010000693.1:0-3081 GCA_964354245.1 uncultured Planctomycetaceae bacterium | reverse complement strand
CGCGCGGCGCAGCGAGTCCTGCCAGAGGCTCTTCAAGTCGAACGGCCCGCACTTCGGATTGGGCATCAGGCTGAAGACCGCGCTCCAAAGCGCGAAGTTCTTGATGGTGCGGATGCCGACCAGCGTGATCGCCAGCTTGACGCTGGAGATCTCCTTGGAGAACCCGAAATAGGACGAATTGACGAATCGCAGGACCTGTCCGGCCAAGCCGGGGTCCGACTCGATCGGGATGGCGAACTCCGCGGGGCCGTTGGCGGGGTCTTGCGAGAGTTCCAGCAGCCGGATCGCGCTCTGCGGAAGTGCCGGCAACTGGGCGTTCGAGAGAACTTTCTTCAGGTCGACCGTCAGCAGCGGTTTCGGGGGCATCGTTTGACTTACCTGGTGGTCCCCATACGTAATCTCATCGCCAAACCAGCAGGGTAGCCCATGCCGGCTTCGCGATCCCTTGCCCTGTCAAAAAGCTAGGCCACAACCGGGGTTTAGGCAAACGGGCCGGACCACAAGGTGGCGTCCCCGGATGAGGGGGCTGCATTTCGGAACCCGGGCGGCTCCGCCGCAACGCCTTGCGCGGGTCGGCGTTGCCCAAAGACCACGCCTCGGGTCGACTCCCAGGGTGAAACAACCGCCATAAGTTTCTTGAAGAAAAGGACTTGTGGAACTGACGTCCCGGCCACAAGGCGCCACGGCTCCGAAGTTGCTCCGCTGCACGGCGTCGGAATATCTGTGTTCGTCGTGCCAAGGTTGGGAGGGCGCGGATGCGGTGGATTGGCTGGCTCTTGGCGGTCTTGCTGGGTGTGTTGTGGCTGGCGAGTGAGCTGCCGCGAGACCCGGTGAAACCCTCCGAATCGCCGCAATCCAATCGTCCCCTGCGAGGGGGGGCCGACGTGGCACTTCACGGGTTGCCAAGCCGGGAGCCATCGCTCCACCCTTGGGTTATTGCAGCGGAACAGGCGATGGTCTCGCTGTTGGCGCTGGCCGTTCTGCCCTCGCGCCGGGGCTCTCTCGCGCGCTAGTCCGGATTGCGGGTCAGTTGCACCGGGGGAATCGGATTCTGGCGGATTGCTGCACGAAATTGGCCCATCGCACGCACTATTAGTGCAGAAGGCTTGGGTCTGGTTGCAGCGCACGGCCCGCCCGTCTTAGCCCAGTCTACGGAGGTTTCCCCGCCATGCGACTTACACTGCGTACCCTGTTGGCCTACATGGACGACATTCTGGAGCCCGAGGACGCCCAGGAAATCGCCAAGAAGATCGCCGACAGCCCGATGGCGACCGAGCTGATGCACCGCATCCGCGACGTCATGCGGCGTTTGCGCCTGGGGGCCCCGAGCGTCCTGGATCAAGGGGCAGGATTGGACCCGAACACGGTGGCGGAGTACCTCGACAACACCCTTTCCGACGCCCAGGTGCCGGATTTTGAGAAGATCTGCCTGGAGTCGGACATGCACTTGGCGGAAGTGGCCGCCTGCCATCGCATCCTGGCGCTGGTCTTGGGGGAGCCGGCGGAAGTCGATCCGTCGAGCCGAGAGAGGGCGTACCACCTGACGGAGGCACTGGGCGCGAACACCGAAGAACCAACCGACTCCGGACCTCCTTCGCTTCCGGCCGAGACGCCGAGCGGATCGCCCCGCACTGCGCCCGAATCGGCGCCGGCGCCCGCGGCATCGCGGATTCCGGATTATCTCCTCGAGCCGGAGCCGGACGGACGGCGATGGGGAGTGGCCGTGGGCATCGCCGCGGTGATCTTGGCGGCAGTCGGGCTCCTGGCGCTTACGGGCCGGTTCGGCGGCAGGAATCTCGTGGCGGAACTGCTGGGCACGGAGCCATCCGCGACGGACCAGTCGGGCGACCAAGGCGCTGAGAAGGCGACATCGCCCGGCGGTGCGGCTGAGGAAGCCGTCGCCGGTGTGGACGAGGGTGCCAAAGCTGGCGTTCCGGAGGCGGCAGGCCCGACCTCCGGGAAGACCGCCCCCGGGGCCGGGGAGACCCGGCCTGGCCCATCGCGCCAAGGAGGCGACGCCGGACCCACGGGCCCCGGGCCGAAGCCCGCCGCAGTTCCAGCGCCAGGCGAGTCGCCGCCTGCGCCGGCATCGGCGGCTCCCAAACAGACGGACGTGGCAAAGACTCTGCCCAAGGGAAACGAGCCGGCCGGTACGGGGCTGGTGCCACCATCGGGGGTCCCGGGTGCCGATGCCCGGCCGCAGCCTCCCTCTGGGGAGAAAGGCCCGGTTGCCGCGGAAGCGCCGAGACCTGCCCGGCAGGTCGGCTACCTGGTCTCCGCCAAGGAAGTCCTGTTAAGGTTCGACCCGCGCACGGGCGCGTGGCGGTGCCTGGCCGAGCGGGCGGAGTCGGTTTCCGGCGAGAAGGCCGCTGGCCGTCCGGCGTCGGGTGCGCCTTCTCCTCCCCCGCTGTTCGCGGGCGACCGGCTTCTTTCGCTGCCTGCGTTTCGGCCGGTGATGGCGATAAGCGGCCAAGCCAAGGTCCAGTTGATCGGCGGGACCTTGGTGGAGCTGCTGCCGCCGGACGCACAAAGCGCCGGAGGATTGTCGATCGAATACGGGCAGCTCATGCTGAAGGCGGAAGAGGCGGGCCCAGCGCGGCTGAGGCTGCAGCTTGGCGAGCGGACGGGCCTGGTGAGTTTTCACGACGCGGAGTCCACGCTGGCGATCGAGGCGAGGAGGCAGGAAGCCCAGGGCGGGGATCCGGAGACGCAACCCGGTCCGATGATCGCGGACCTGTACGTCACCAGCGGCAAGATCGGGTGGCAGGAGGACGCCGGCCAACCGCCGATCGAGCTGGAGGCCCCCGTCCGCCGCGCATGGGGCGAACGGGCTGCGGAGCCGAAGGTGAGCCAGCAGTTCCCCAAGTGGGTCTACAGCGACACCACCAGTCTGCTCGATCAGCGGAGCGCCCTGACGTTGGAGCGGGAGCTGAGCGGCGGCAGGCCGGCCAACCTGGTCTTGCGGGAGTTGGTGGATTTCAAGCTCAGGGAGGTCCGCTCCCTGGCGGTGCGCAGCCTGGCTTTGATCGGAGATTTCGAGCCCTTGCTCCGGGCGCTCGACGACCCCGACCAGAAGCTTTA
>CAYGZI010000692.1:0-3081 GCA_964354245.1 uncultured Planctomycetaceae bacterium | reverse complement strand
CGTCCTACGGGGTGACGGGTGGCCGGCACGGCTACTTGGGCGCCAAGAGTTTCGCCCCGACCACCGGGCCGCCGCTCTCGATGAACTTGCGGTACTCGGCGTCGAGGTCCTGGAAGGACTTGCCGGTCAGTTTCGACAGGGTCAGCGGATTGTCGCGCCCGGCGTAAACGGCGTCCAGGTAGCGGACCAGGGCGTCGCGGTAGACGCCGTCGTCGTAGTGGATCAAGAAGTGGGTCTGGCCGGCCGCCTGGGTGTAGAGGGTGGCGATCCGCGGGTCGCGCTGGAGCTTGCTCAGGCTGTAGGTGCTGAACTCCTGGAAGGAGACGTAGAACTTGTCGTTCAGCAGCCGGTATCGGGCAACCTTCATGCGCAGATCGTCGAAGCCGCCCAGCACGTTCAATCCGTCTTCCTGCCGGAGCGACTCCATGTACATGGCGATCCCTTCCACGATCCAGAAGTTTCCGTTGCGGCCGATGGCCGGGGAGACGGGCCGGGCTTCGTGAAACAACTGGTGCGTGGCCTCGTGGTACATGGTCCGCTCGTCCTGCCCCTCGCCGGCGAAGAAGTACGCCCGGCGGGTGTTCTCCACGTAGATTCCGATCGAGATCCCGATGTCGGGAAAGGCGGGCTTCAGCGCGCGCACGTAATCGTCGTGGCCGCGGAAGTAGACGACGCCCATGGGCGGCGCCTGAGTGCGCCGGGCGCGATTGCGCCCCTCGAAGAGCTCCAGCAGTTGGGCCTCGTCGGCGAAGTAGGAGACGAACAGTTGCTTCCAGACGCGGTAGAGCCGTTCGAGCTTCACGCCCAGGGCCACGGCCGCCTGGATGCCGTGGTTGGTGCGGATGGTGTAGTGCTCGGTCTCAACGTCCCAGCCGCTTTGGATGGTGCCGTGGAGCCGGGCATCTTCATCCGCTGTAACCCAGACGTTGCCGGCCAGGCGCTGCCCTTGCCGGTAGCGGGGGAGGTGGGACTTGTGGATCCAGCCGAACTGGTCGTCCCAGACGTAGCCGGCGCGGAGCTTGTCGATTTCGTAGAGCGTGTACCAGCCGTTGCGGTACTTGGTGAATCCGAGGACGCGGCGGATGCCCTCGTGATCGGGGTTCTCGCGGATCGCCGTCAGCGCCAGGTCGAAGGCCAGCGAGGCCTGACCGTTGCGCACGGCCCGGCGGGCCAGGGCGTCGGCCGTGGCCGCGTACTGGCGCCGCAGTTGCCAGAACCGCTTGTCCCACTCGACCAGCTCCGGCGACGCACTCTCGGGAAGCGGCGGCCGGCCCATGGTCTGGGGAAGGTCGGCCACGTAGAACTTGTTGGGGTCTTGTCCGCGGAGCCAGCCGCGGGTCTTCTTGGCCTGGTCGGACAGTCCGTGCTCGTCGCACCAGGCGGCCAGGGCCTCAAGTTGGCCGGCATACTTGGCCTTCTGCTCGCGGGCGGCGCGGTGGAGGTCCTCGGCGCAGGCCGGAGATGGTTGGAGGGCCGCGAAGAGGCAAAACAGGAGGGCGATCCAGTGCCAATGTGGATCCGGGCCGCTGCGGCGACGCGATGCCGGTGACGAGGGGATCAGGGTTGGCCTCCTTTGGCTGGTTGCGGGCGAGGGTTGGCGCGCAACGTCATCCTTCTCAAGTGTACCACGGGGAAGCGCAGAGAGAAACGCGCCGCGCAAGCGCGGCGGCTAAACGGGATCGAACCGGGCCGACACGGCCCGGCTCTGAATTGCCGAACTCTCACCGCGCGACCACCGGTCGCGGCTTCTTACTGCTTCTTCTTGTCGAAGGCGGCGTCAAAGGCCATGCGGCTGGGGGCGAAATCGAGCTTGCGCACGTAGTCCAGGGCCTCCTTGGCCCCGTGCTCGCGCTCCATGCCGCTGTCTTCCCATTCCACGGAGAGCGGGCCTTGATAGCCCGCGTCGTTCAGGGCCCGGATAATTTCCTCGAAGTGTACCCCGCCGCGGCCCAGCGAGCGGAAGTCCCACCCGCGGCGCGGGTCGCCGAAGTTCAGGTGGCTGGCGAGGATTCCGCTGCGTCCATCGAGCTTGACGATCGCGTCCTTCATGTGGACGTGATAGATGCGGTCGGGGAAGCAGCGGATGAACTCCGCCGGGTTCATCCCCTGCCAGATCAGGTGGCTGGGGTCGAAGTTGAAGCCGAACTCTTCGCGGTGGTCCAGCACTTCCAGGGCCCGCCCGGTCGTGTAGATGTCGAAGGCGATCTCCGTGGGGTGGACCTCCAGGGCGAATTTCACGCCGCACTGGCCGAAGACGTCCAGGACCGGGTTGAACCGCTCGGCCAGCAGCTTGAAGCCGTCGTCAATCATCGACTGCGGCACCGGCGGGAAGGAGTACAACAGGTGCCAGATGCTCGAGCCCGTGAAGCAGTTGACCACTTTCACGCCCAGGCGCTGGGCCGCCCGGGCGGTCTGTTTGAGCTCCTCAACGGCCCGGGCGTTGACGCCGGCCGGATCGCCGTCGCCCCAGACGTAGGGCGGCAGGATGGATTTGTGGCGCGAGTCGATGATGTCCAGGACGGCCTGTCCGATCAGGTGGTTGCTGATCGAGAAGACCCGCATCCCGTACTTGTCCAGCAGCTTGCGCTTCTTGTCGCAGTAGTCGGGCTCGGCCATGGCCCTGGCCACCTCGAAGTGGTCGCCCCAGCAGGCCAGCTCCAGGCCGTCGAAGCCCCACGCCTGGCACTTCTGGGCGAGCACTTCCAAGGGGAGATCGGCCCACTGGCCGGTACAGAGGGTGATCGGTCGCGTCATGGGTAGGACTCCTTGCGGTGGATTGCTGATTGCTGATTGCTGAATGATGAATTCGGAACTCGGAAGTGGGAATCGTTCCGGGCGACCGGACACTCGCCGTGCGATCTCCTGTCTCCTGACTACCGTATTCTGTCTACTGTTCTGAACCCTAGTCCCCAGCTCCTAACCCCCAGTCCCCAGCCCCCAGCCCCTTCGTTCACTACTGCTTTTCTTTGTCGAACGCCGCGTCGAACGCCACTCGGCTGGGCTCGAAGTCGAGCCGCTTGACAAACTCGCAGGCCTCCTTGGCCCCGTGGTCGCGGTCCATGCCGCTGTCTTCCCACTCGA
>CAYGZI010000691.1:0-3086 GCA_964354245.1 uncultured Planctomycetaceae bacterium | reverse complement strand
CCTTCGACTCGGATCCGTCGACCCCGGCCCTGGACCCCTTGGGCGGTGGCGATTACACGTTGACGATCCGCGACACGGTGTGGGACCTCTTCAATAACCGCTTTGACGGAAACTATGACGGGATTCCCGGTGGTGACTTCCGTCGCACGTTTACGATCCTGAGCAGCATACCCGGCGGAGGGCTGCCGCCTGGTGGAGGCCAACCGCCTGGCGACCCCGATCCCAACAGCGTAGACCCCACCGTGCCGCTCCCGGCGCCCCTTACCCGGGCCGACACCCCCGCGGTCGCCTCCGACGCGCAAGGCAACTACGTGGTGGTCTGGGTTGTCTACGGAGAGGGAGTAGACGTCGGCACCGCGAACGGGAACATCATCGCCCAGCGCTTCGATTACACCGGGCGACGCCAGGGGTCCCAGTTCACGGTCAACTCGGTGCTCGCCGGCAGCCAGATCCAGCCCGACGTGGCCATGAACCCCAACGGCGACTTTGTGATTGTGTGGTCCGGGCCGGGCCAGGGCGATCCGGGCTCGGGCATCTTCGGCCGATGGTTCGACAATTTCGGCGTGCCCCAGGGGCCCGAATTCCGCGTCAACGTCTACACCGACAACGTGCAGAACAGCCCCGCCGTGGCCATGGACCAAGACGGCGACTTCGCGGTCACCTGGAACAGCTACAACAACCGCGCGTCGACGCCCGACCGCTACGGCGTCTGGGCCCGCCGCTACGATAACCTCCGCCAACCCCAACCCATGGCCGGGCCGACGGAAACTGCCAATCCCCCCGCCGGCCTCAACCCGGGCGTGCTGGTTAACGCGCCCAATACGGCCCAACAGTCGCAGTCCGACGTGGCCATGGACGGCAACGGCAACTTCGTCGTCGTCTGGCAAAGCGACGGCCAGGACGGGAGCGGACTGGGGGTTTACGGGCAGCGGTTCGCCGCCGACGGATCGAAGATCGCTGGAGAGTTCCCAATAAACACCCATACCCCCAGCGCGCAGTACGATCCCCACGTCGCCATGGACCCGCTGGGCGACTTCGTGGTCGTCTGGTCCAGCTTCGTGGGGCCGACGGACACCAGCGGGTACGGGGTGTATGCCCGGCGCTACACTCCCGCGGGCCAAGCCCAGGGGGTTGAGTTCCGCGTCAACCAGACTGCCGCCGAGAGCGGCGGCCGCTGGACCACCAACTACTGGCAGTATCAACCCGCCGTCGCCATGGCCGGCAACGGGATGTTCGTGGTCACCTGGACCACCGACGGCCAACGGACCGATGCCCACGACAGGGACATCCACGCCCGGCTCTTCAACGCCGACGGCTCGGACCTCGTCAACCCGGCGACCGGCCTGCCCTGGGGCGAGTTCCGCACGAACGCGAACCTCCTCGGCGACCAGACGGACTCGGCCGTGGCGATGGACGGCGCGGGGGACTTCGTCGCCGTGTGGGTCGGCCCCGATGCCACCAATCCCGCCATCACGACGAACGTCTTCTCCCGCATCGTCCGGCTCGGCGCCTCCTCGGCCTCGGGGACCGGCGCATCGGCCACCTTCGCGGGCTGGAGCGGCGGCTGGTCCACGGCGGCCGCCGGCGGGTCCACGCCGACTTCCCAGGTGCTCATCGGCACGGCCGGAAACGACCAGGTGAACATCATCCTGGGCCCGACGCCCAGCACCTGGCAGGTCCAGATCAACGGCACGACCCAGCGGGTTGGGGGAAGCGTCGCCGTGGTCGGCTTCGACGGCCGCGGCGGCTCCGACACGATCACGCTGACGGGAACCAGCGGGGCGGAGAAGATCGAGCTGTGGCCGGATCATACCATCCTCACCGGCAACGGCTTCACCTTCACCACCGCGAACACCGAGTCCGTCAACTTCAGCGGCGCCGGCGGGGCCGATCAGGCGATCTTCCACGACTCGGCGGGGGACGATACCTTCACCTTCCGCCCCGATCCCCAGCCGACCGCCTCGCTCACCGGGCCGGGGTTTGCCCTCAGCACGGCCACCATCGCCAAGGTCCAGGCATCGGCCACGGGCGGGGGAAGCGACGTGGCCCGGCTCTACGACTCGTCCCGCACCGACACCTTCATCGGCTCCCCGACCTACGGCGTGATGATCCCGAGCGACAACAGCTACTCGGTCACCGCGTCGGGGTTCCCGGCCGTGGAAGCCTACTCCGGGGCCGGCGGCGTCGATACCGCCCGGCTGTACGACGACCGCAACGGCAACGACGCCTTCGTCGCCGATTCCGCGGGCGGCACGCTCTCCGGCCCGGCCTATCGCCTCCAGACCAATGGCTTCCGCTACCTGCACGCAACCGCGCAGGGCGGCAACGACACGGCGACGCTGCGGGATTCGTCGGGCGTCGACACCTTCGAGGGGTATTCGACCTACGCGACGATGTCCGGCACCGCCTTCTACGCGCGGGCCAACGCGTTCGACAAGGTGGAAGGGGAGTCCCGGCAGGGGGCCGACATGGCCCGGCTCACCGGCACGAGCCAGATCGACCGCTTCGAGGCCCGGCCCGACTACGGCCGTCTTACGGGCCCGGGCTACGACAACGGGGCGAAGAACTTCCGCTACGTCATCGCATCCGGCGGCGGCGGCTCGGATACCGCCGTGTTGTACGACTCCGGCTCCACCGGCGCGGCCGACACGTACATCGGCACGCCGACCTACGGCGTGCTCTATGGCGCCGCGTATTTGAACCGCGCCAGCGGTTTCCCCCGGGTCGAGGTCAACGCCGCGGCCGGCAGCGCCGATCAGGCCCGGCTTTACGACTCGCCGGGCGACGACACGTTCTCGTCCGATCCGACCACGACGGTCCTGAACACTGCCACCGCCGGGCACACGGTCAAGAACTTCCGTTACGTGTTCGGCTATGCGACCGCGGGCGGCAACGACACCGCGACCATGACCGGCTCCAGCGGCTCGACCGGAGCCAACACCTTTGAGGGCCGGCCCACATACTCCACCTTGTCCGGCACGGCCGGGTCGGGCTACTACAGCCGGGTTGCCGGCTTCGACACGGTAACGGCCCTTTCGCTGGGCAACCCCACCGACATTGCCCGGCTCTACGACTCGGCCGGCAAC
>CAYGZI010000690.1:0-3086 GCA_964354245.1 uncultured Planctomycetaceae bacterium | reverse complement strand
TTTTGCCTGAAAGGCCCAAAGGGTGCTTCGCACAAAATGTACCTGTCCCCTTTTCCGCATCCGTGGAGCCTGCACCGCTGCGGCGTGACGCTCTTGAACTGGTGCGTGCGCCTTTTCTATGGGGCGCGGATCACCGACGAGGCCACCTGCTACAAGGCATTCCCCACGGCAGTGCTTAAGGCCATGGACCTGGAGTGCGAGCGGTTCGAGTTTTGCCCCGAGGTCACGGCCAAGGCGTGCCGGATGGGGCTGGCGATTTGCGAGGTGCCGATTCATTACCATGCCCGGGGCGTTAAAGAGGGCAAGAAGCTTCGCTTGCAGGACGGGTGGGCGGCCCTGAAGACGCTCTGGCGATGGCGCACGTGGCAGCCCGCGGGAGCCGTAGGGCCGGCTTTGCCGGCCATCACGATTCGGCCGGCACAGCCGGCCCTACCATTGCCACGATTCGGCCGGCACAGCCGGCCCTACGGCTTCACGATCGTCGAGCTTCTGGTGGTGATCGGGATCATCGGCATGTTGATGGCCCTCCTGTTGCCGGCGGTGCAGTCGGCCCGGGAATCGGCCCGGCGGGCCCAGTGCTCAAGCCACCTGAGACAGCTCGGCCTGGCCATGCAGCACCACGTGAGCGATTTCCGCCGCTATCCAACCAACGGCTGGGGGTATCTGTGGGTCGGATGTCCGGACCGCGGCACGGGCAAGGACCAGCCGGGCGGCTGGATCTACAACATCCTCCCCTATATCGAGCAAGCCAACCTCCGCGCCATGGGCCGCGGGCTGCCTCCTGCACAACAGAGGCAAGCGTTGGCCAAGATGACGCAAACGCCGGTTGCGGTGCTCTTGTGCCCCTCGCGGTCCGGCGGCGGCCTTTCTCCGGCCAATCCCATTGTCGTGCCACGCAATGCCGAGTGGATGCCTGCGGTCGCCAAGACCGACTACGCGGTCAACGAAGGCGACTTCATCACCGACACCCGCGAAGGGCCGCTCACTTTGCAGGAAGGGGACCGGGGCCAATACCCCTGGCGCGACACGAGCAACGCCACGGGTATTTGCTTCCAGCGGAGCCAGATTACGCCTGCGCTGGTGCGGGACGGAGCGTCCTGGACCTATCTGATCGGCGAGAAGTACGTGACGCGGCAGAACCACGAGACGGCGGGCGACGCGGGCTACGACCAAAGCGCGCAGAGCGGGGTGGACGTGGATCTGAACCGCTGGGTCCTCAGCCCGCCGCGCCCGGACGGCAGTGAGCCCGACATGCGGATTTTCGGCAGCGCGCACGCGGCGGGCTGCCATTTCGTGCTTTGCGACGGGGCCGTGCGGCTGATCCAGTATTCGATCGACCCGGAGGTCCACCGGCGGCTGGGCAACCGCCGGGACGGCCTGCCGGTGCCTGAAGATCAATACTGACGCAAAGCGGCGGGAGAAGCGGCTACTTGGGCGATGGAGGCGTCTTGTCGCCGCCCGGCTCGACCTCTTTGAGCGGGCCCGTGCGGAGGATGTTGCCCGGGGGCCTTGCGGCGTCGGGTCGTGCCGCGTCGGGCTTTGCGGCGTCGGGCTTTGCGGCGTCGGGCTTTGCCGCGTCGGGCTTTGTCTCGCCCGTCTTGGCGGAGCCGGTCTTGGCCGCGCCGGCTTTCGGCAAATCGCCTGCGGGCGAGTCGTCCGGGAGGATCTGGCCGTCGGCGTCCACGTCCACGCTTGCGCCGCCGAGGTCGGTGGTGATGTGGATCTTGCCGGTCACTTTGCCCGGCTTGTTGCCCGCGGTGAAGTGGACGGTGAGGACGTGGACGGGCTTGGCGTCGGTGGCGTGGGTGAAGCGGAACTGCGCGTCGGGACCGGAAACACCGGAGATGCGGAACGGCTTGTCGCCGCGGACCACGACGCTTCTGGAGGCGGTCTGGCCGGGCTTGAGCACGCCCAGCAGGAGCATGGAGGGATTCGCGGTCAGCGAGGGGACGACGAGCCCTTGCACGGCCAGGGGAACGCGGGCGTTCTCCTGCTTCTCGTCGTTGGTTTTCAGCGTGATCCTCTCTTGGAGGTAGCCGGGCGGGGCAGTGTCCTTGAGCGTCACGGCGAGGTCGTAGGTCACCTTGGTGGCTTTCAGGTCGGGGTCGATATTGCGGCCGGTCTGCTTGAAGGCGACTTGCACGTGGGGCGACGAGCTGACCGCCTCCAGGATGCGCCAGTCGGCGCGGCCGGCATACGTGACCGCCACTTGCCTCTGGAGGTTCTGGCCCGGAGCGACGGAGTCGAACTGTACGACCCCGGGCTCAAAGACCACGTCGCCGCGGATGAAGGCGCGGAGCTTCAACTGGACCTCGGTGGAGACCGGGCTGCGGCCCGGGTCGGCGGGACGGAACGCCACCGACACCCGGATGGTGGCCTCCTTGAACCCGATGAATCGCCGGGTATCCAGCTCCGCTACGATCTCGGCCGTCTCGTACATCTTGACCAGCTTCTTGGTGGAGCTGAGCTTCGTACACCCGCAGGCGGCGGTCACAGAGTTGATTTCGATGTCCTCGCGATAGACGTTCTCGAGCTTGAAGCGATGCTCGGCCAGGGCGCCGCGGGCGACCGTGCCGAAGTCGTGGATGAGCTTGTTGTTGAAAAGGGTGGGGCCCCAGTCTTGAGCGGACGCTTCCATGGCCGGCGCGGGCTGCGCGGTGAGCCAAAGCGCCAAGAACGGCAAAACGATGATTTTGCGTATCAAGATTCTAAGTCCTCCCTGAGCCTACGCCACGCCGGCCACCCGGCACGCATAGCTCAAACCGTCCACGGCGGTCTTGCCGTAGAAGTCGCATCCGGCGCTTTGGCGCAGCAGATCGCTGGCCGCCGCGCCGCCGACCATGATCGAGACCTTCTCGCGCAGCCCGGCGTCGCGGATGGCCTGGACCGTGGCCGCCACCGACTTGAAGCACGTGGTCAAAAGCAGGCTCATGCCCACGACGGCCGGCTTGTGCCGGCGCACGGCCTCGACGAACTTCTGGGGCGCGACATCCACGCCCAGGTCGATCACGTCGAAGCCCGCCCCGTGGAGCATCATCGCGACGATGTCCTTGCCGATGTCGTGGACGTCGTGCTGGACCGTGCCC
>CAYGZI010000689.1:0-3086 GCA_964354245.1 uncultured Planctomycetaceae bacterium | reverse complement strand
CCGGTGTAGAACAGGAGGTCGTCGCGGTACTTGAAGCCGAAATACCCCGTAATGCAGTTCAAGATGCTGCTGGATTTCTCGTAGTTTGTGTGGTCGCCGATCAAGAGCAGGCCGCCGCCCCGCTCGACAAACCGGACGACCGCTTGGATCTCCGCCGGGGTGTACGGGGCGGTGGGGACTTTGATCACAAGCACGTCCGACGTGCTCAGCTTCTCGTCGTCGATCCGGTCGGACTCCAAGAGCCGAGACATGCTGAAGAATTGCGAGCAGTAGTCGTAGATCGCGGCGTAGTTGTACGATCCCTCCTCCCCGAAGCGCGTGGTGCTATAGGCGGGCATGGACGGCGACCAGGTGGAATGACGCTCGACGACCATCACCCGGCCGCCCAGACGTTTCCCGACCGGCTGCCACTGGAACCAGAAGGCGAAGACAGCAATGCCCAGAAACAAAGCGGAAAGCGGAAAGCGGAAAGCGGAAAGCCGAACGGGAAAGGACTGTGCGCAATGTCCGCTTTCCGCTTTCCGCTTTCCGCTTTCCTCGTTCCGCTCTCGCTGGGGCCAAGGCACCAAACGCCATGCCAGAAGGACCGGCGCGGCCAGAAGCGCGAGATAGACCCACGGGCTGAAGAACTGGTCCATGACGTTCAGGCGTGCGGCGGCCTCGACTCGGATCGCCCGGTGCAGGAGAAGCCCGGCCACGAGCGCAACCCGCAGCGGCAGCCAAGCGACGACCACCAGCGCAAGCGAGCGTGCGGCGCGGAGCCAGGCGGTCCATCGACGGCCTTGCGGTGCATCGCAAGTCGCTGCCCAACCGAGCCAGGTCAGACCTCCGACGAAGAATGCGAGAGTCGCCGGATCCAGCAAGAGGTCCCAGGTGGCGATCAAGCGATGCGTCTCGCGGAACGTACACATGGCCAGCGTGCTGCCGTCCACGGCCACGTCCACCCCGAGCAGCGACAACGCGGCGCCCACCAACGACGGCAGCGGCCAGGGAAGATCGTGCGACCGGGCGGTATGGGCCGCGTAAAACCAGAGGGCCACGGCCTGCACCAGCAGGATCACGCCGGCAGCGACGGCCCCCCGGCCGATCATCCCGGGCCAGCGGCCCGCGACCAACCTACGGTTGGTGCCCGGCACGAGGTGCAGACCGAGGCCCAGTGCGATCAGCACCGGGACCGCGCGATAAGGCCAGGGCATCCACCAGGCCACTGGAAGGAGCAGGGCCAACGCGAGGGCACCCTCCCGACGGCGCGGCAGCCGTAGGGGCGTTCCGGACAGAAGCAGGATCCCCAGACCCACCGCGACCGACCACATCGTGAAGTTGGCCGGGCGATAGTAGTCGAGGCCCCACAGCCACGAACCGGCGAGCATCGCCAAGGCAATCCAGGCCCGGATCATGGCGGCGCCTCCTTTTCGTCCGGCTCGGCCTTCGGCGGAGGCACGTACGGAGGCACCCAATCTTTCCGATCGCGGACCTTGGCGATGAGCCACCGCCAGAAGGCCGTGTTTTCTTGGACGGGCTCGATCAGCAGTCCGGCGTCGTTTTCCAAGTTGCGGTTGATGGCGAAGTCGCTATCGCCGATCAGGACGATCGTCCCCTCGCCGACGCGCACCGAAACGGCGACCGGCTGGCCGTTCTCGTTTTCCAGCAGCACCTGCGCACTCTCGGCACTGCACTCTACGGGCCAGGCCGAGTACAGGACGGCGCACGCGGGGCCTTGCGGCAGATCGAAGTAGGCCCGGCGGCGATGTTCGTGCGGACTCGGCGTTGGGTCGTAACCCTTCTCTCCGACGGGGAGCGGCGATGGAGGCACGCGGAGGTCGTACTCCGCCAGCGCCTCGTTGAGCGGTCCGGAGCGGTCGGCCCCCACCGTGCAGACCCAGATACCGCCGCGATTGAGGAACCTCCGGATGGCACTCCGCTGGCGGGCCGAATAGGGCCGCGCCGGGGCAATCGAGACCAGCATTCCCGCCCGCTGGAGCTGCTCGTCGGTCAGCTCCGCGATGCGGATCGGCAGGTATCCGTTGCGCATCAAGCTCAACTCCAGCCCGCCGATGCCGCTGTCGCGACCGAGCCGCTTCCAGCGAGGGTCGTCTTCCGAGACGTTCTCCGGCTTGATGCCGGCCAGCCCGGATTCGATCCACGGGTCTCCCCGATACGACTCCAGATGCGAGGCATCGATGCAGGCAAGGCGGTTGGGCGAAGCGGACCGGCCCTCCGGCGGGCGGCCGTCCGGCAGGACCTTGGACTCCTGCATGGTGACGACCGTAGAGAACCCAAGCGAGACTGCCAGGACGAGCGATGCCCATGCCAAGGACGCCGGACTGAGACGCCAGGCCACGAGCCCGAGGAGCACCAAGCAGCCGATCAATCCGAAAGCTTGCCGCCAACCGGCCTGCGGTCCCGCACGATGCCCAGCCAGGTAAGCCAAGAGGCGTCCAACGAACTCGTAGCCGTTGGAGAGCCCTTCGTTTCTGAAAGCGGTTGCATCGCCCACCACGAGGACGGTGCCGCGGCCGACCCGCTCTTCGGCGGCCAGCACGAGGTCGCCCAGGCGCTCGCCGGGGTCGAAGCGGTATTGGCCGGTCAGGACGGCGTCGCTGCCGGGATCGCTCCAGCCCCAACGCCCGATCACGAGCGGCCGTGCCGGCCACCGCGTCTGGATCGAACAGCCCTGGGCAAGGCCGAAGCGGCCGCGCTGATCCCCGATGCCCGCGGTGGTCGGGTGGGCGAGGAGGTGCAGGGCGTGTTGCCACAGGCCCGTCGGGGCAATCGCCGTGTCGAAGCGGACCGCCATCGACGTTGGACGGAGCAGCTCGTCAAAGCTGCTCGTCTGGCCCCGCTCCCAAGCCCAGGGCTCGGCAATCACCAACAGGGAGCCGCCGCTCCGCACAAAGTCCCACACGCGCTGGAGCCGGTCTTCCGGCCACGGGCCCATGGGGTGGATCACGATCAGGAGGTCCGCCCCGGCCAAGTCCGCTTCGGAGAGGTCCGGCGAGCGGGTCAGGTTGCTGCCCAGGCAGCTCACCAGAGTCGGCAACATCCCATACTGCCCGGCGGAAGCCTCGCCGTATCGGCCGTGGACC
>CAYGZI010000688.1:0-3086 GCA_964354245.1 uncultured Planctomycetaceae bacterium | reverse complement strand
CCATGTATCCGCCAACTCAGGCCGCCAAGAATTCCAATTCACGGTGAACCAAGACACGTCCGCGGCAGCACAATCCAGCAACTCGAAGAAGCTGTGACACCACAGTGGTGGCTGCAGGTTTATGAAAGACACAAAAGACACGAGCACAAGGATCAGGCCAGCCGATCCCATGGGAATAGACTTTCTTCCCTTGCTGGCCGCCGCAGGAGCACCAGTGGCCTGAGCAAGTTGTTGCACGTGCGGGGCAACCTGCACCTGATGACAGAAGGGGCAGGTAATCCCTTTTCCGATCAATTCATCATCCACCTCGAGTAACTTTCCGCACCGACTGCAAGGAATGTTGGTAGCCATCGTTCGGTTCCTCTCAGTATCCGGATCATTGGTCAGGTTAAGCCCGCCGCCAGACGCGGTGTTTCCACGCAGCCGCACCACGCACGACGGGTCGTTGCGACTTTGCCATAAAGAAAAGGAGCGCCGAAACCAAGGCCGCTCCGGGAGCCCCGACCAAGGGGCAGAACAGAACAGCACTTGGCCGACGCTCCCTTGGCGGGAGCGTGGCGCAAGCACTGCTTCTGTTCTTCAAGAGCCCGAAGGCTCGAGTTGGTCGGTTTCCCGGAAGCAATATCTTGACGCTCGCGCGTCTTTCAAAATGTCGTTTCGCGGTCAAGGGACCGCAGTGGTAATCTCAAACCTCCGTCATACCCAGGGTGAGCGGCGTTTCTCCGCCGCAGGAAGCCCCAACGGTCCCAAAGCTAGCCAGACCTCCGACAAATGTCAAGGACCCCGCTGTGGTGGGGGCGCGTAAACGGTGCCGGCAACCGTTTTCCGGCCTCGAGAGATGGGGTCGGGGCTCCTATTGTGATAGAATGAAGCGAACGGCCACTCCTGGCCTCGCGGAGAGAACCATGCCCTACAACTTACCGCCCGACGTGCAAGACCAAATCAGGGAGCACATCGCAACCGGCCAGTACCGCTCCGAAGACGACGTGCTTCGAGCCGCGCTGCAGGCCCTCGCGCTGCGTCGCGATGAGTTGGCCGCCGTTCAGGCAGGTATTGACGATATGGAGGCCGGTCGCCTGAGCCCGTTCGAGGAGGTCGATGCCGACATACGCAGGCAGTTCGGCTTCCCTAGCGAGCCATGACCTTCCGCGTCCTTCTCACTGAACAGGCCCGACGGGACCTTGAGGCGACATGCACCTGGTGGGCCCAGAACCATTCCCATGAGCAAGCCCAGCGGTGGTACGCCGGCTTTGCGGCAGCCATACGGTCGCTCCGGAAGGACCCCGAGAAGTGTCCCCGGGCGCAAGAGAGCGAGACCCTGCCGTACGACCTCCGTCAACTCAACTACGGCGTCGGACGGCGGCCAACACACCGCGCGGTCTTCATCATCCGCGAAGATGCGGTCGTGGTTCTGCGGGTCCGTCACCTCGCTCAGGACCAGCTCTCTCCCGGCAATCTGTAGTGCCGTAGGCTTATGCCTCTTGGCGCACCTGAGCCAAATCGTCAGTGACCGCCAGTTCGCGGGCCCAACGCGTGAGGTAGTCCCAATCCAGCGAGTCGGGATTGGCACGCAAGAGCGCGGCGGCGTCGGCGCGATCGATCAGGCGGCCGGCCAGCAACTTGTGCAATATCAAGTCCTCGCACGTGAGCACTGCGATCCCTATGCCGAGATTGGGCAACTGGGTTGGGACGCGCCGGCGCAGCGCCTCGCGGTGATACTCCGACTTGGCCAAGAGCAAGTCGATCTGCAGCTCGATAAAGGCATCCGGCGGCTCGTAGAGCAATTGGACGACGTCCAATTCACCCAAGGACGTGACGGGCGGCGTTCGCTTGGGACGCAGCCCCGCCATGCGAAGCTGCTCGATGAGCTGATCCAGGTTGTTTCCGCCCAAATCGACCAGCAGGTCCACGTCGCGCGTGGCACGAACGTGCTTCCAGGTCGCCAGAGCCAGCCCACCCGTTACCGCCATAGGCACCTTGAGCCGGTCCAGTGTCACCCAGACGTGGCGCAACGATTCAAGTACAGCGTCAGGGTGCATGACGGCCTAGCCTCCGTGTGAACTCCTCGGCCATGTGAAAGATCATCCGGTCGTGCTCCTCCATCTGCTGGGCGTACCAGCGGCGGTAGGCGGCCTTGAGGTCGCCGTCGGGCCCGATCTCGCGGCGCAGCCCGGCCAAGAGAAACTGGTCGCAGGCGTCCAAGAGGTCCAGCCACAGGGCGATGCACTGCTGGGGCGTGGCGCGGGTGGGCACCGGCGGGGCCAGATCGGGCGGCGGCAACAGCGGCGAGGAATCCATGACTTTGCAGCAACCGGCTGGACGGGCCAGGGTGTGCCGCTGCTTGCCGCGAGGCAAGCAGTGGCACACCACTCAGTGAACCCAGGGCGGGGACTCCGAGTCCCTCGTCTAGTATACCGGCAACTCTCTCGCAGGGGAGGTTCCCCGAATCCAGCCTCCCCCCAAGTCGGGAAGCCCGCTAGAATGGGCTATCCTCGTTCGGCCATTCCCCCCTGGAGGCCTCCCCCGGGAAGAACACTGCATGAGCAAGAGACGCATTCTGGTCACTAGCGCCCTGCCCTACGCCAACGGCCCCATCCATCTGGGGCATCTCGTGGAGTATCTCCAGACCGACATCTGGGTCCGCTTTCAGAAGCTCCAGGGGCACCGCGCGATTTACCTCTGCGCCGACGACACCCACGGCACCGCCGTCATGATCAGCGCCCGGAAGGAGGGTATCTCCGAAGAGCAGCTCATCGCCCGGATGCAGAAGGCCCACCTGGAGGATTTCCAGAGGTTCGACATCGAGTTCGACAACTACGGCAGCACCAACAGCCCGGAGACGCGGCAAATCTGCGAGGAGTTCTGGGCCGCGATCCGCAAGGCGGGGCTGGTGCTGGAGAAGGAGGTGACACAGCTCTACGACCCGGTGGCGGGCACGTTCCTGGCGGACCGCTTTGTCAAGGGGACCTGCCCCGATTGCCGCGCCCCAGACCAATACGGCGATAGCTGCGAGCGCTGCGGCCACACGTATAGCCCCAGCGACCTGATCGACCCGGTGAGCACGCTCTCCGGGGCGAAGCCGGAAA
>CAYGZI010000687.1:0-3103 GCA_964354245.1 uncultured Planctomycetaceae bacterium | reverse complement strand
GGGTGGGGGTTGGGGACTGGGGGTTGGGGGCTAGGGGTTGGGGGCTGGAGCTTGGGGGGTGGGGGCTGGGGATTGGAGTTTGGAGTCTGGAGCCCGAGGGGACGGAGAGCCCGCCCGGCTGCGCGGACACCGGTGGGAGAGCAACCTTCGGCGCCGGCGGCGGTGCTGCAGCCGCGCCGGGAGCTGCGGCCGGCTTCACTTCCGGGACCCAAAACCGGCCCTTGCAGCGCGGACAGGTGGCGTAGTCCCCGGCCTTCCTCGAGGGGACCGACAACCGATTCTTGCACCGCGGACAATCCAGTTGGATCGGCATCTCTTGCGCCGTCTTACGCCGACAGGCCGAAGTACAGGTAACTGAAGTAGTTTAGCAGAAACGGTCCCACGATGATCAGCACCGTGGACAGCATGACCAGCACGGCCGGCAGGAGCATGTTGACCCCCGCTTCCCCCGCCACGGTCTCGGCCCGCTGGGTCCGCTTCAGGCGGAGCACGTCCGCCTGGGTGCGGAAAATCTGCGCCAAAGGCGAGCCCAGGTTCTCCCCCTGAACGATCGACCCGACAATGCTGGTGATCTCGTCGTCGCTGAGCCGCCCCTTCATGGCCAGAAAGGCCTCCGTGCGGGTCTTGCCCAGGGTCATGTCGGTCAGGACGCGGCCGAACTCCTCGGCCACGGGATGCCCGCGGAACTCGTCCACGGCCTGGGCCAGGGCGTGCAGGAAGGTCGAGCCGGCCTCCATCAACAAGGTGAGCAAGTCGAGCAGGAATGGCATGCGGCGCTTGATCGTGCGGAGCCGTTTGGCGGCCCGGGAAGCCAGGCGCATGCGCAGGAGCCAGACCGTCAGAAGCGTGATCGTAAACGCCGGCAGAAGCCCGCCGAGCCCGAAGGTGGAAACGCACGCGTACGCGTAGATCGGCGTGAGGAAGACGGCCAGCAGCTCGGCCCTGGCGAGGTACTCTTCGGGGAGCCAGAACCGCGGCAGTCCGGCCGCCTGGATCTGGCGGTAGATTTCGGCCAGCGCGTCCCGGAAGAGGATGCGGTTGAGCCGTGCCAGGAGCTGGATCGCCGGCTGGAAGAGCCGATAGAAGACGTCCGCGCGCCGCAGCTCGTTGATGCGGCTGATGTCGTAGCGCCATTCGGCCCCCTGCTGGAGGTCTTCGCTCTGGAGGACGCGGATGACCCACCAGGCGCAGACCGCGACCGCGGCCCCCACCAGCCCGCTGGCCAGCATCTGCAACGTCGAACCTCCCATCTCGGTTGACTCCACAACTCAACGCGCGACCAACGGTCGCGGTTTTATATATCCGGATTCAGTATCACCCGCGCCCACAGGTACGCCACCACGTTGAGCACCACCGCCAGGCCCAGGAGAATCTGGCCGAAGGGCGTGGTGAACAAGAGGCCGGTGTTCCTCGGGTCGATGAAAAAGTAGAGCACGAGGATGAACGCCGGGGCCAGGGCCATGTAGATGGCGGACTTCCGGGCCTGGGCGGTCTCGGACACGATCTTCCGGTCCAGGCGCTGCATCTCGCGCACGGACTCGGCGATCCGCTCGATGGTCTCGTTCAGTCGCCCGCCGCTCTCGTGGCTGGCCAGCATGGCGGCGGCGAACAGGGCGAAGTTCTCGCTCTTGAGCCGCTGCTTGGCCTCGGTCAACGTCCGCTCCAGCGGCTTGCCGAGCTTGTATTCGGCGATGATCTGGTGGAACTCGGCGTTGATCGGCTTGGGGCATTGGGCCGCCAGGATCTCCATGGACTGGGCCAGCGACAGCCCCGCGCGGACCGCATTGGCGAGGGCCACCATGGCGTCGGCCAGTTGGTCTTCGATCCTCTGCCGGTGCCGCTCGGCCATGCGCCGCAGCAGATACCACGGCGCGAAGAGCAGGAAGACCGAGGCCAGCACCGCAAAGACGATGCTGTCCAGCACGATCCAGAAGCCGAAAAACACGCCCGCCGTCACCACCAGCCACACCACCAGATAGCGGTGGAGCTTGCGCGGGGAGACCCGCAGGCGGCGGAGCTTCTCCGCCATGTCCCGCTCCACGCCCCCCAGCGCCCGCGCAAAGTAGTCCCGGCAGAAAAACGCCAGGGCGACGACGGCCAGGCCGGTCAGCAGGCAAGCGGGCCACATCAGAGCAGGGGACGACATAAGAGTGCAAAATCGAGAATGTAAAATGAGAAATGCAAATTGAAAAATGCAAATTGGAAAACGCAAATTGGAGGATGCAAACTGGTAGATGTAAGATGGCGATCGAAGTGCTCAGAACTCGGTGAACTCCCGCCGCCGCAAGCCTTCGATGTCGAGCTGCTGTTTTCTCGGATCGAGCCTTATCTCCCATTTCTCCATCGTCAGCGCGCCGATAATGGCATCCAGCTCATGACCGTCGGCCCTGCCGATCTCGTCGAGGGGAACGGCCTCGGCGTCGAATTCCAGACCCTCAATCTCGCCAAGCGCCACGCAAAGCTCCCTGACCTCGATTTGTCTTCCGCCCAGGGCGACCTTGTAGGGCTTGGCGATCGACCTCTTCGGCACGTCCGCCAAAAACTCGCGGCGGATGTAAGTATGGATCGAGCCCGTATCGAACAAGGCAACGCCGGGCTTCCCCTCGATCTGAATCTCCTTGATAATCCTGCCCATCCGAGTCTCCTTCACCGAAACCGCTGTGCGTATCCCTTAGCGCTCCTGAGTTTTTCGCGCCGGCCGGCCTCACTTTGTGTCCAGTCTGGGCGCCGGCGGGGGCGAAGGCAGCGCCTGCCCCGGCTCCTTGCCGTACAGAAACTCCAGGTCCAACAGCTCCTTCTCGATCAGCGAATCCACAAACGACGGCAAGTAGCCGGTCGGCTCCAGCGACTCGCCGTTGCGGAAATTGAAAATGTCCAAGAGCACGATCTCCTTGGTGTCCGGATCGACGCGGAGCACCTCGGAAACCTGCGTCACCACGCGCCGCCCGCCGGGCAAGCGGCTGATGTGCGCGATTAGATCCACCGCCGTGGTCAACTGCCGGTGGATCGACGTGATCGGCAGATCGGCCGCCATCAGGATCAGCACCTCCAGGCGCTCGATCACCTCTTGCGAGCTGTTGGCGTGGACCGTGGTCATCGAGCC
>CAYGZI010000686.1:0-3111 GCA_964354245.1 uncultured Planctomycetaceae bacterium | reverse complement strand
CCGTCAATCCGTGCCACCAGATTCAGCGTCGGCGCATCCTTCGCCGCCGCGGGGGTCTTCGCCGGAGTCGCCGGCGACGCCATCATCGTGCTCTCCGCCGGCGTCGCCCGCTTTCCCGCGGACTTCGCCCCGGCCGGCGCCTTCCCCCCCAGCCCGCGCTTCAATTCGTTGACTTGTTCCCTCAACAACTGCAATTCCTGGTTGTTGAGTCTCCTGCGGCACTCGACCACTCTGGCCGAAATGCCCGTGCCGGAGACAATCGCCTCGCTGACGTCGTCCAGACCTTGCCCGCCCACGCGGATCTGGAACGTCGTGCCCTGCTGGCCGCCGGCGGGATAGACGAAACCGATGTACGGTCTCTGCTGGGCCTGCGCCACGGGCGCCATTGCCACGAACGCTGCCAGTGCCAGGATCGCCAGTTGAATTCTGCTCATGACCCGCTCCATTGTGATAACGGGATTAGGGATTGGGGATTAGGGATTGGAGGCTTAGCGCGCAATCTCACTCTCCAATCCCTAATCCCTAATCCCCAATCCCTAATCCCTTCCCCTTTCACATAATCTCCGTCAACAGCCCGGCCGACTTTACGCGATCCGATGGCGCGGGCAACACCTGGGCCTCGATCCCCATGGGATGGGGCAGCTTGGCACTGGCGTCGATCCCCGCCAACTGATAGATGCTCCCCAGCAGGTCCACCGGATATACGGGCCGGTCCTTGACCTCTTCGGCCTTCGCATCCGACGATCCGACCACGCGGCCGCCCTTGAACCCGCCGCCGGCAACCAGGACGGTAAACACGTTGCCATAATGGTTGCGCCCGCCGTTCCAGGGCGGCTGCCAGTCCACCTTGGGACCCCGGCCGAACTCGCCGGAGCACCAGACGATGGTGCTCTCCAGCAAGCCGCGATCTTTCAAATCCGCCAGCAGCGCCGCCAGACCTTGGTCCAGTTGCGGGCATTGACGGCGCATGGTCGCAAAGTGGTTGCTGTGCGTGTCCCAGCCTCCGGGATAATTGATGACCACGTAGGGAACGCCCGTTTCGACCATGCGCCGGGCCACCAGGCACTCTTGCCCGAACGTGTGGCGTCCGTAGCGGTCTCTCAATTCCGGTTTTTCCTTGGCGAGGTCGAACACCTCTTTGCCTTGGCCGAGGATCAATTCGTAGGCCTGCTTCTTGGCCTCCTCCGCGGCGGCCACCTGGGGACTGGTCCGCATCGCGCTGCCCATCGTGTTCATCTTGCCGAGCAACTCGCGGCGGGCCTTCTGGCGGTCGTCGGTGATGCCCCGGGCGACGACGCCTTCGACCTCGAACCGGAAGGCGTTGGGGTCGCCGCCGGTGGCGAACGGTTTGTACTTCGGGCCGAGGAAGCCTTCTTCGGAGAACCGCCCTTGCGGCCGCGTCAGCACGACGTAGGGCGGAATCAGCCCCTTGTAACCCGGGCCCTTGAACAGCGCGAAGACGGCCCCGACGCTGGGATACGACAGCCGTTCGCCGGGCGCGTGGCCGGTCTGCATCAGGTAGGCGGCGGTTTCGTGGCCGTTGTTGCGGTGGGTCATGCTGCGGATGAGTGAGTACTTGTCCGCCTGCTTCGCCAATAGGGGAAACAGCTCGCCGATCTGGATCCCCTCGACGTTGGTGGGGATCGCCTTGGCCAATTCACCCATGTAGTCGCGGCCGGAATCCGGTTTCGGGTCCCACGTGTCGTTGTGCGACATGCCGCCCCACAGGAAAACCTGAATGACCGACTTCGCCTTGACGTTGGCTGGGGCCTTGGCTGAAGCTTTGGCTGGGGCTTTGGCCGGCTGCGCCCCGGCGGCCAGGGCGCCGGAGCCGAGGCCGTCGGCCAGCAGCAACCCCGCCGCACCGCAGAGTCCGCGGTTTATCGCGTCGCGACGCGAGAGCCGCACTGCGCTTTCCGCACTGTAGTTCGCGATCATGTTCTCAATCTCCCATGGCTATGATCCGAATGGACCCGTAATCTCACGGTCAAACCTCGCCCACCGGCCAAACCGGGACGGCGGGCACCAATGGGGTACAGCGCCCGGTTCGGCCATCGACCCACCCGCCGCCCTCAGCGGGCCGGGCGGGCCGCCGTGTACTCCAAGTCGTCAAAGTATACTCTCACAAAGCTCCCGCCGATATGGACCGTGGACAGTCCAAACCGGTCCAGCGCGGCGCCCTTCGCCTTGTCGCCGGGTCTCAAGGGGAGCGTGACGGACTCGTTGCCCAACGTCGCCTGCACTGCGCCCCGGCCGCCGCCCGCGCCAGGGTCGTAGACCAGCTTCCACTGAAATACCCTCTGCGGAACAAGCACCGGACCCGTGCCAGGTTCGACGCTCACCCTCGCCGGATGTTCCCGCCCGCCACTCCGCTCGACCGGGGCCCCCCGGGCGGTCGCGTAGGCGGGGACGAAATAGTGCCCGACACGGGTCGGCCCGCCGATCCGCACGCCGATAAAACCGCCGGCCTGAGTAGGCGCGTTCTCCTTGTGAGCGCCGTTGAACCAGCCGAGGTACATGCCCGAGTCCGGCGGCCCGGCCTCGAGCATCACCTTGCCGCTGGCCTCCAGGCGGTCGGTCAGCGAAAGCGGGCCCACGCGGTCCGCGTAGTAGCCGTAGGCGCCGCTGCGCCACATCGTCCCGCCGAGCTCGCCGCGGGTCCCACCGGCATGGCTCGTCCGCGGGCTGAACCCGAAGTCGTGCGCTCCTCCCTCTTCGCGGCGCGGATAGGTGGCGTGGTTGCCCACGCCGGTCCAACCCGCGTCCTGAGAGAAGTCCTCGGTCTTGCCGTCGCGCGTAAGATCGTCGAAGTAGATGGTCAGGGAGTTGCCCGGTTTCTCCGAATTCATCAGGCCGAACCGGTCCAGCGCGGTCCCTTGCTCCTTGTACCCTTTGGGAAGAGCAACGGTGAACGTCTTTCTCTCGAACTCCTCGGGTTTCGGACTATTGCTGCGGACCGTGCAGCGGAACTGGCCGTTGCGGTCGGCGGCCTCCGGGTCGTAATCGAGCGTCCAAGCTTAGCGCGTGCCGTCGTTCTTGATCGACGGCGGTCTGAACTTGCGCCCCTTGCCCCTTTCCTTGGTCTTGTCCACGATCCAGGGCGTCACCTTC
>CAYGZI010000685.1:0-3119 GCA_964354245.1 uncultured Planctomycetaceae bacterium | reverse complement strand
GCTCCTCGGCCAGTTCCGGATGCTGGGCCAGCAATTGCTGCCGGTCGAGCGGCTTGCCCGCCGCGTCTGCCTCAAGAAAGGCCGCCACAATCGCCTGGAGACGTTCTTCGTGCGGCGGAAGTCCGCCATCGCCGTGCTGCCCGCCCGCGCTTTCCGAGAGATTCCCCATGGCCTACTCCTTCTCCCCCGCAATTCCTCGTGCCTTCGTCCTTTCGCGCTTTCGTGATTGCCCTATTCGCTCGCTATAGTATCTCCTTCTCCGACAGCCGCTGCCGGAGTTGCCTCAGGCCGCGCTGCAACAGCCCGGCAACGGCCGAAACGCTCCGCCCGAGGTGCTCGGCGATTTCGGCCAGGGAGCAGCCCTGCCAGTAATAGAGGACCACGGCTTCGCGCTGCCCCTCGGGAAGGGCGGCAACGGCCTCCGTCGCCTGGAGCACCTGCTCCATGCGCACGACCTGCTGGCTCGGCGAGGACTCTTCGGCCGCCAGCCAGGACTCCAGCCGGGCCGACGACTCGTCGCAGGCGGCGGCCAACGACCGCTCGCAAGAGACGTCCCGCTTGGCCCGGCGGAAATCGCGGACGCAGTGGAGCAGGTTTCGGGCGAGGATTTGCCTGAGCCATGCGGCCAACTCCCCATCGCTGGTCCCGCGGAATTGTCGCCAGGCCTGGTGTGCGTGGAGCATGGTCTGCTGCACGACGTCCGAGGCGTCCAGTTTGGCCCGCAGCCTGCGGTCCAACCGTGCCTCGGCCAGGAGCCGCAAGTAGGGGCGGTAGCGTTCCAGTGCCGGCTGGCTGCCGGAGCTGGCGGAGTCCATGGTTGTCCCCCTATCTCAAGAGGAGCCCGAGTGGCAAGGGATTGTGCGCGCCAAAAAACACAGACGAGGGCCAGCCGCCCGAGCGGCGAACCGCCGGCAGATTGCGCCCCCGCCGAATGCCAAAGCGAATCTTAAGCCAGTTTATAACCTTCCGGGCCGCGAAATGCCATCGCTTGGGACCCATCGGAGGGGGCCTGCCGCCGAGATGCCGGAGAAGAGGGCCTGGGAAGGGCTCCCGACGCTAACCTAGGCGCACGGCCACCACGCCGCGCAGAGCCAGTCGGCCAGGCCCGCGGCACAAAACGCGGCAAAAACCGCGGCAATCACGTCCATGGTGTAGTGCGCCCGGAGAACGAGGACCACGCCGGCCTCGCAGACGGCGATCGCGGCCACCGCCGCGCCCACCCACCAGGGAAACATCCGCGCCGCCTCGATGGCCCCCAGCACGGCGATCGAGGTGTGGCCCGAGAAGAAGAAGTCGTTGGCCACGTCGTACGTCACCAGGAGCGACGGCGCTCCCGGGTAGCGCCAGATCATGCCCGGCGGCGTCGGCAGGGCGCAGATGCCCTGGCACGCCTGGCGCATCACGAAAACGACGATCAGGGCAACAAAGGGGCGCATGCTGGGGCCGAAGAGGCTGACCGCGATGAGGAAGATGCCCAAGAGGTCGATAAAGACCGAGCTGACGATGAGGACCGCGTTGGCCAATCGCGGGTGGGCCTGGAGGTAGCCGTGCCAAGGCGACGAAAGCTCCAGCAGGGCGTCGCCAATCGCCCCCTCTTTCATGCCGCGGCTGGAAATGAGCGACTGACTCAGGTACCAGGCCACGAGAGCGAAGACAACCATGCCCGCGCGAGGGCCGTATCGGGCCAGCGGCCCGCCCTCTTCACCCTCGTGCCCCATGAAGAGGCAGCACGCGCCGATGCCGAGAAACGAGAGCAATAGGGCGAGCCATTTGGTAAGCTGTGGGATTCTGTTCATGCTCGTGCTCCTGCCGCTAGGACGAAGCCCGCCCCCGCTCTTTGAGTCTCGCCAGCATGGTCGTGAGATCGTCGTGCAGCCGGACCATCACGGGATCGCCGTCGGCGCCGCGCTGGCGGGTTGGGCCGACTTCGATCGCATCGCCCACCTCCATGACTACGTGGAAAGGTCGGTACACGCGGACCCGGTCCGTCAGGTCCTCTTCATACCGCTCGACGGTCTCCAGCAACTGCTCCGGCGTGGGCGGCGAGCTGAAGTAGTCGGGCGGATAGAGCGAGAGCTGCTGCGCGAGGTACACGTCGGCCAAATGCCGCCAGAGCCGCGCACGCTCCTCTTCGGCGATTTCCCCAGCGACGATGTCCGGCACGATGGCGGTGCGCAGGGCCTTGACCCGGGAGACCACGTCGCGCTCGCGTTTCCCCTTGAGCCACTGTCGCTCCAGCGGCACCAGCAAGCGATCGATCAACGCCGCCAGACGCTGGGCCAGCGTCCCGCTCTGGGGCTTCTCGCAGTACTCGATCTCCTTGAGCGTCAACAGGGCATCGCCCACCTTGACGATGCGGTCAACCAGCGATTTGCCCGTCTGCGGTTGCCAAGCGAGCCGCCGCTCGATCTCCTCGAGCGCCGGGGGCAGCACCTCGTTGACGTCCCCGCCGAAGAAGTAGCGGATGGCTATGGGGTGGACAACCACCTTTCCCGGCGGGCTGGCGGCCGCACGCTCCTTGGCGGCCTTGCGCGCCAGAAAGGCCGTTCCTTCCATGAGGTTATTCAGGCGGTCGTTGGTGCGCGACACCATCCCTTCCGGAAAGATCACCAGCGGGCGCCGCGCGGCGGTGAGGATGTCCACGGCGCACTTCAGCGCCTCGCGGTCGAGCCCTTCCCGGTACACGCTGAACGCGCCCATCCGCGGCAGAAGCCATGCGTACAGCCGCCCCTGCACGAACAGGTGCCAGCTTGCCATGATGTAGAGCGGCTGCGAGAGGGCGGAGGCCAGCAGGCCCAGCGCCATCGGATCGCCCGGGCGGCAGTGGTTGGGAGCCAGGATGATGCCGTGACCCGCAGCCAACGACGCCCTGAGACGGTCCAAGCCGAGGAACTCAGTGCTTTTCAGGCCGTGATGCTTGCGGAGATACCGGGGCAAGTACCACCGCAGGATTCTCGGCCAGAAGCCCCTGTGGCGGGGCGGCACAAAACGGTAAGGCTTGGCGATCACGATATCTTGCATGGCACACCCCGGGCCCTCTGGCAATCTCTCAAGGCACCGACAACTCGATCCCCTGATACGTGGCCACGCGGTCCATGTCTTTCAACAGGTCCTTGGGC
>CAYGZI010000684.1:0-3123 GCA_964354245.1 uncultured Planctomycetaceae bacterium | reverse complement strand
AACAGGTGGGCCTCCTCCTTGCCGTGGTGGCAGCGATCGGCAAAGTTGCGGAAGAAGGCCACCGCGTCCCTGGCGGACTGCGGCTCCAACCTGCCTTCCGCAGTAAACTTCTGTGTCATTCTTTCCAGGCAGGCAAGGACCTGCTCGATGACGCGGTGCTCGTGGCTAAGGATCTCAGTAGGTTTCATGGCGAATCTCCTTGAGATGAGTGGGCTCCAAAGCGGTGAGACGGGTGTGCTTGATTGGTGTAATCGCATGGCATTATCCGATTCACACCCAGACTGTAGGGTCGGCTTCGCCGGCCGCTCGCTTGTCTACGAGTCGATTCCGGCCGGCACAGCCGGCCCTACTGCTACTGCGCCTGCCACGCCCCCTGCCCCACGGCCCGCCAAATCCGCAATCGTGGTTTCTTTGAGGAATCGAAGGTACAAGTCCCGGACCTCCTTCCAGCGGTTGTGGACTGTGCAGGCGCCTTGGTCGGAGCACTCGACCTGACCCATGAAGCAGCCGAACCAGCGGCTGACGTGCTCGATCGGTTCAACAACCTCCAACAGTGTGATGGCTGCCGGGGTCCTGGCCAGCCGAAACCCCCCTCCCTTACCTTTCTGGGACTCAACGATGCCCTCGTCTGCCAGGGTCTTTAGCAGCTTCCCAAGGTAGTTCGGTGGGGCTCCGATCTGCTCTGCCAACTCGGCCGCTCCGACGTAAACCCCTTCTGGGAGCCTAGTTAGGCTCGCCAGGGCCGTCAGGGCGTGGATACCGGTCTTCGAGAGCACGGCATATACCTCGTAATAACATGCTATTATACGATTATCGGCAGTAACGTAAAGCCCCATTCTCGGAAAAAAGTGGAATGTCGCCACGGATCCTGGGCTTCCGTGAGTCCGTGAGGCCCCGAGGGATCACGAATCACGAAGCCACGAAAGGACGAAAACGCGAACGGGGTCGGACGGCCCTGTTCCCCCGAGATGCCGAGCACCCCCTTCCACCGCCCCTTAGCCCCGATCGGCTGTTGTAGTGAAGACTTTCGGCCGGGGAACCCGAAATCCCCGGAAATTACACGTGTCCGGGTCTCCAACTGCGCAACTTCGGCTAGGCAGGTTTCTGGCCGGGCCGCGGGCGCAACAAAAAGGCCGGAGGCTCGATGTTGCGCATTATCGCAGTAGGAAGGGTGTGACGGGGTGAGAAGGAGAAGTCGGAAGTGGGAATGCGCAAGCGGGAGAGGCTAAGCCGCAAGCGGCTTCAGCGTTCAGCATTCAGCATTCAGCATTCGTCCCTCATCCCTCATCCCTTTCCCTACGTTCCCCAATCCCGGGCGTAGCGGAAGTCGCGGTCCATGGTGCGGTGGGAGAGCTTGGCGATCACCGGCATGCGGCGTTTGTAGTGGTTGCGGCGCACCAGCGTGGCCACGCGGTCGATGAACTCGGGGGCAAAGCCGTAGTCGATCAACTCCGCGCGGCGCCAGCGGCGGTCGACCATCAGCGCCAGGAGCCGATCCACCTCCGCGTAGGTGAAGCCCAACTCGCCTTCGTCGGTCTGGCCGATCCAGAGGTCGCCCGTCGGGGGCTTTTGGAGGATTGCCTCGTGTACGCCGAGAAACGCGGCCAGTTGGTGGAGCTGCGTCTTGTAGAGATCGCCCACGGGATTGACGGCCGAGGCCATGTCGCCGAACTGAGTGCCGTAGCCCAGCAGCAATTCGCTCTTGTTGCTGGTGCCGATGACCAGGGCGTCGAAGGCCGCGCTCTGGTCGTAGAGCACGGTCATTCGCTCGCGGGCGCACTTGTTGGCCAGGCGCATCTGGGAGGCGTCGGGAAACTGCTTGAAGTAGGCGTCGATCGGATCGGCGATCGGCACGTCGAGGCTCCGCACGCGCAGCTTCTCGATCACGGTTTGGCTGTCGCGCCGCGTGGCGTCGCTGGAGGTCTTGTAGGGCATGGTGACGGCCAGGACGTTTTCGGCCCCCAGGGCCCGGACGGCAAGGAACGTGACCACGCTGGAGTCGATCCCGCCCGACAGGCCCACCACGGCATGGCGGAAGCCGGCCCGCCGCAGCTCGTTGCGGATGAAGCGGCAGAGGATCTCGGTGACGAGGTCCGGATTGATGCGGAGGCTTTCTTCGGCCGGGTCAGGTTTCATAGCGGCGGCGCTTGATTCGGTTGAGCTCTTCGATGGTCAGGAGGAGCCGCTCGTCGCGTGCCAAGGGGGTGATGAGCCGCTGGCGGCGGAGGTCGCCCAGGTCGATCGTGCCCACGGTCAATGCCTCGTCCAGCATCGGGGCCTGGGCGAGGGTGCGGCCGTCGGGCCCGACGATCCGGCTCCCTCCCCAAAAGCATAGCCCATCCTCAAAGCCCACGCGGTTGACCAGGATCACGACCGCGCCGAGGAGTTGGGCGAAAGCGGTGCAGAGATGCTCGTAGGTCTCGGCAGTGCGGATCGTCGGCCCGTCGATGCCGCGGGCCGGGGAATTGGCCACCCACACCAGCACGTCCACCTCTTCGGCCTGCATGATCGCGGCGGCCGAAAGGTGCCAGAAGTCCTCGCAGATGAGCAGCCCGACGCGGCCGAACCGCGCGGTATCGAAGGCCCGGATCCGGTCCCCGGCGGCGAAGTACCGCTGCTCGTCGAACAGACCGTAGGTGGGCAGGTAGACCTTGCGGTGCAGATGGACGAGCCGCCCTTCTTCGGCGAAGAAGGCGGCATTGTAGAAGCGGTGCTGCGGCGACTCCTCGACGAAGCCGACCACCAAGGCCGCCGGGCCGGCCGCCTCCAAGAGCCGCCCGATCTCCGGGCCCGAGGAGCTCAGGGCCACGTCCGGCACCATGTCGCGCACGAAATAGCCGGTCAGCGACAGCTCGGGGAAGACCACCATGTCGGCCTGCTCGTCGCGGGCGGCCTCGATCTGGGCCAGGTGGAGGGCGAGATTCCGCTCCCGGTTCGCCAAGGCGGGGGCGATTTGGGCCAGCGCCACGCGGAACGTGCCCGACCGGCGGGCCGCGTCGGGCGTGCTCTCCGCGGACGGCTGTAACGCTCCCCGGCTGATGCTCACGGCAAGTCCCCCTTAGACCTGTAGGTTATGCTTCAGATCTGTAGGTTATGCTTCAGCATAACACGATTGGGACGTCA
>CAYGZI010000683.1:0-3131 GCA_964354245.1 uncultured Planctomycetaceae bacterium | reverse complement strand
TCCACCCCCGCTTTCGTGCCGAATCTCTAATCCCTAATCCCTAATCCCCAATCCCTCGTCCCCAGTCCCCAGCCCCTCGTCTCCAATCCCCAATCCTTCTTGTGCCGGCTCAAGCGGTCCGGCCTCCGGCACTGCCGCCACGCCCGCCAATCGGCTCTTCGACACCACGCGGACCAACTGCCAGCGTTTCTTCCGCGACATCGGCCGGGACTCGATGATCTCCACGGTGTCCCCGGCGCGGGACTGGTTGTCCTCGTCGTGTGCGTAGCAGACGGTCCGCCGCCGCAGGTACTTTCCGTATTTCGCGTGCTTGACCAGCCGGGGGATCTCGACCCGCCGGGTCTTGTTCATCTTGTCGCCGGTGACGACCCCCACTTCAACTCGCTTCGGCATCGCTTGGCTCCGTTACTGCCCGCTGGTTCTCAATCGTGTGGATCCGCGCGATCAGGCGGCGGTGTTTCTTCAGCTCGCTGGGGGCGTCCAGCCGCTCCGTCTCCGCCTGCAAGCGAAGGCGGAACAGGTTCTCGGTCGCCTCCTTGAGCGTCAACCGCAACTGCTCGTCGCTCATCCCGCGAAGCTCGGTGGCCTTGGTCATGGCTGCACTCTCGATGGCAAACGGCGGGCAAGCCCGCCCGCTAAGCGACCGGGCCGACACGGCCCGGCTCCGATCCCTAATCCCTAATCCCTAATCCCTAATCCCCAGCGCCTGCTCCTCACACCGCACGTCTCTTCAAAAAGCGCACCTTCACCGGCATCTTGTGTGCCAGGCGGGCGAAGCACATGCGAGCCGCCTCCTCCGAGATGCCGCTGATCTCGTATAAGACGCTCCCCGGCCGCACCACCGCCGCCCAGTATTCCGGCTCCCCTTTGCCCTTGCCCATGCGGGTTTCCAGCGGGATGGAAGTGATTGGCTTGTGCGGAAAAATGCGGACGTACAACCGTCCTTCGGTGCGGAGGTACTGCTGCGCGGCGACGCGCCCGGCCTCGATGGTCTGGGCGCTGATCCAGCCGCCCTGCATGGCCTGGAGGCCGTAGTCGCCGAAGACCACGCGGGCGCCGCGGGTCGCCTCACCTCTTATACGTCCTCTTTGGCTTTTTCTGTGTTTGACCCGTTTGGGCATTAGCGCCATCGGTGTCACCCTCGCTGTACATTCCCTGATTGACCCACACCTGGACGCCGATGTGCCCCTGGGCGATTTTCGCCTCGGCGAAACCGTAGTCGATCTTGGCCCTCAGCGTCGAGAGGGGCATGGAGCCTGCGATCTGCTTCTCGCGGCGGGACATTTCCGCCCCGCCCAACCGGCCGGCCAATTGGATCTTGATCCCCTTGGCTCCGGCCTCCATGGTTTGCTCGATGGACCGCTTCATCGTGCGGCGGAAGCTGGCCCGCTTGCCGAGCTGCTCCGCAACGTCCTCGGCGATCAGTTGCGCCACGATTTCCGGCCTGGCGATCTCCTCGATCTTGATGTTGATCCGCCGCCCGATGAGGTTCTGCAGCTCGTTCTGCAGCTCCTCGACGCGCTCGCCCTTGCGCCCGATCAGCACGCCGGGGCGGGCCGAATGGAGGATCACCTTCACCTCGTCGCGGGTCCGCTCGATCTCGATCTTGGCGATCATGGGGTACATCAGCTTTCCCTCACGATCTTTCCGCTTCTTGACGAAGCCGCGGATCTTCTGGTCCTCGACCAGCAGATCGGCGAACTCCTGCTTCGAGGCGTACCACCGGCTCTTCCACCCGATCATGATGCCGGTGCGAAACCCGATCGGATTGACTATCTGGCCCATAGCGTTATTCCAGCTCGACCCGGATGTGGGACATCCGCCTCTTGATGACCGACGCCATGCCCCGGGCACGGGGCATCAGCCGCTTAACCATCGGCCCCTCGTCCACGCGCACATCGGCCACGATGAGCGCGCTGAGCCGAGGCGCCCGGCGGTCCTCGGCATTGGCCAAGGCGCTCTTGAGCACCTTTTCCAGCATCCGCGCTCCCCGCTGCGGCTGATAACGGAGGAGGTCCAGGGCCTCGTCGGCGAATTTGCCGCGGACCAGATCGGCCAGGGGGCGGACTTTGCGCGGGCTGATCCGGGCAAACCGGTGTACTGCGGTGTACGACGCCATGTTCCCTCTCCGCCTATCGCTTTCCCTTGCCGCCGTGACCGCGGAAGGTCCGCGTCGGGGCGAACTCGCCCAGGCGATGGCCGACCATCTCCTCCGTCACGAAGACCTTCGTATGCTGCTTGCCGTTGTGGACCATGAAGGTGTGGCCCACGAACTCGGGCACCACCGTACACGCCCGGGCCCAGGTCTTCAGGGGCTGCTTCTGGCCTTGTTCGTTGAGCTTTTCCACTTTGAGGAAGAGCTTTCGATCGACGTAGGGGCCCTTTTTCAACGATCTTCCCATGGTCGCGCCTCGCGGCTATCTTACGTTATCTTCAGCAATCCGTATCGCCGCGAGCGGCGGCGCCGGACGATCATTCGGCTGGACGCCTTGTGTCGCTTGCGGGTCCGCCCGCCCTTGGCGAGCTTGCCGGTGGGGCTCACCGGGTGGCGCCCGCCCTTGGTGCGTCCCTCGCCGCCGCCGTGGGGATGGTCGATCGGGTTCATGGCCGTGCCGCGGACGTGCGGGCGCCGCCCCAGCCACCGCTTGCGGCCCGCCTTGCCCAACACGATGTTCATCTGGTCGGCGTTGCCGACCGAGCCAATGGTGGCGCGGCACCGGGCGGGCACCCGCCGGATTTCGCCGCTGGGGAGGTTGATCTGGGCCCAGTCGGCATCGCGGGCGGCCAAGGTGGCGCTGGTCCCGGCGGAGCGGCAAAGGGCTGCCCCGCGCCCGGGCTGCATCTCGATACAGTGGATGCTCATGCCCAGGGGAATCGCCGACATCGGCAGGCAGTTCCCCACGGTCGGCGGGGCATCCGGCCCGCTCTGCACCTTGTCGCCGGCCTTAAGCCCCTCCGGCGCGACGATGTACCGCTTCTCGCCGTCCGCATAGAACAACAGGGCGATCCGCCCCGAGCGGTTGGGGTCGTACTGGATCGAATTGACGGTCGCCGGCACTCCGTCCTTGTCGCGGCGGAAATCGATCAGGCGGTAGTTCCGCTTATGCCCGCCGCCGCGATGCCGGGCGGTG
>CAYGZI010000682.1:0-3133 GCA_964354245.1 uncultured Planctomycetaceae bacterium | reverse complement strand
ATCCTTCATCCTTCATCCTTCATCCTTCATCCTTCATCCTTCATCCCTCATCCTTCATCCGGCAGGCGGCCGGCGCGCCCATCGGATCCGCGGACGGGGACGGTCACTCGCAGCCTCTCTCGGGCCACCGGCCGCCAGGAAGTGTGGGGCCTTGACTGCAAATGCGAGCGGCCGGGTGCGGACCTGTTCTTGCAGGTCTCGGATGCGGTGCCGCTGGCCGTGGCGGCCCAGCGCGAGGCAGAGGCCGGTCAAGCGTCCGGCCCAGCGGGGCACGATCGAGAGGTTCCACAGGCTCCGCACGGTCTCTGCCGCAAGCAGAAGGCCGTGCAGCGCGAGCGATCGCCAAAAACTGGTCGCGGCCGCCCATCGCCAGAAGAACCGCTCCGCTTCCATCGCGTCGCGGAAATCGCCGCGGCGGAACATCGCCTCGGGACGCACGGCCACTCGGCACTGCGGCTCCAGCACCGTGCGTAAGCCCAACTGGTGCAGGGTAAGCCCGAGGTCCACGCCGGCCAACCGGTCCCCGGCACGGCGATCGAGTCGGCCGACCGCGTCCAGCACCGAGCGGCGGTAAAAGGCCGCTGCCGGGTGCGGCGCAAGCACAGCCCGCGGCTGGAGCCGAACCGCGCTGACCGGCTTGCCGCTTGCCAGGCAACCAGCCCGCCCGCCCAGGTGATAGCTCATTCCCGCGGCAACCACCTCCTCCGGGTGCTCCTGGCTCACCACCAACGGGACGACGGCCGCCACCCGAGGATCCTTGAAGTGCCCCAAGGCGGCGTCGGCCCAGCCCTCGGTCACTTCTGCCCCGCAGGCGAGGAGATGGACGATCGTGGACCGGGTCCTTTCGATCCCCGCGTTGAGGCTCCCCACCCAACCGGCGCGGCGCGTCGCGCGAACGAAGCGGACCTCGCCGTCCAAGGCGTAGGGGTCGTCGTAGCGGCGGGCCAACGCGACGAGGATTTCACAGTCCTTGGGCCGGTTCGAGAGGACCGAGACCAACGTGTCTTCGAGGAGCTTGGGCTTGCCCAAGTAGGGAATCAGGATTGCTAGTCGCGCCACCGGTGTTCGTCCCTCACCGATTCATATCGGTCTTCCCGGAGGGCAAAGTGCGGCCCAGTTGGCCCGCCGGCCGGTTCGGACATCGACTTTGGCCAGAACATTCCAGTGGTCCGACAATAGGCCCGATACTGCCCGGCAAGCGGTCCGGCGAGAATCGCCCGCTCCTCCTGATGTGCCGCGCAGTAAAAGAGGAGCCCCAGCCACAGGAGCACCGGCAACGCCAAGAGAGTCTCCCCAGTCAGCCCCCAGCCGGCATATCCGAGCAAATAGGAGAGGTAGATCGGATGCCTCGCAAACCGATAGGCCCCGCTGCGGACCAACGCGGTCGGGGCAACGCCCGCCAAGGCGTGGGCCGGCCGGACCGCACCGTGGGCAAGCACCGCCCCCCAAAACAGCGCAAGCGCCAGAATCGTGAAACAGACGCCCAATACGCCCAACAGCGGGTGTCTTCCGAGGTGTACCCCCCAGAGCAAGGACAAGACGCAGATTGGAGCGCTGGCCTGCAAGAGAATCTTGAGCGGAGTCCGGGCCCCAACGTGTGTGAAGTAGGAGAGGGCGGCCCATCCCACGGAAAGCAGCCACAACACGGTTGGAACCGCTAAGAGTACGGTCCAGTGCATCGTGCCCCTCATTGGACGGGTACGGCCCACATTGGCGCCCTTCCCGCGCATTTCGTCCCCTGTCGATTTAAGTCGGTTATCCCGGGCAGTGAGATTCACCGTAACTGGCGCGACCACCGGTCGCGGTTTTGTGGGGGCCTACGGCTGGGCCCAGAGCCCGAGCAGCTCCACCACCCATTGGACTGCCCCCACCATTTCCTCCAAGCACGCCCACTCCAATGGGGAGTTCGGCCAGTGTTGACCGCAGGCCAGATTGGGGGTCGGCAGCCCCATCTCGGTCAGTCGAGAACCATCGGTTCCGCCGCGAACGATCGTCAGTCGCGGTTTGCGTCCGAGACGCTCCAAGGCCCGCTGGGCGTAAGCGACCGCACGCGGCTCCCGAACGAGCCCCTCCGCCATGTTGCGGTACTGGGGGCGGATGTCCAGGTCAATCCGAGAACCGGAGAAGGCGGCCATGCTGTCGGCCGCCGCTCGTTTCAGAATCGCCGCCCAACGCTCCAAGGCCGGCGTCTCGAAGTCCCGCAATAGGGTCTGGATCTTCACCTCGCCCACGCCGCCCTGGATTTCATAAGGGTGCAGAAATCCCTGGCGGTCTTCGGTGGTCTCGGGGGAGGCCCCGTCAAACGGAAGCCGGGCCAAAAAGTCCTCCGCCACGCGCAAGGCGTTGACCATCCGGCCCTTGGCAATCCCCGGATGGATATTGACGCCCCGGATCGTCACCACGGCCAAGTCGGCCGAGAAGGTCTCCACGTCAATGGCGTCGGCCCCCTGGCCGTCCAGGGTGTAGCCGGCCTGGGCCCCCAACTCCTTCAGATCGACGTACACTACGCCGCGCCCGATCTCCTCATCGCAGGTGAAACAGAGCCGCACCGGCCCGTGAGGGAGTTCCGGGTGCTCGACCAGCCACGCGGCCGCCTCGACGATCGCCGCCACGCCGGCCTTGTCGTCCGCTCCCAGGAGCGTGGTGCCGTCGCTGGTGATGATCGTCCGGCCGATGAGTTCCTTCAACTCGGGATGCTCGTCCGGGCGGATAACTCGGCTGAAATCTCCCGGCAGCACCAGGTCGCCGCCTTGGTAGTTCTCGATGACCTGGAGCTTGACCCCCGCCCCGGAAGTCTCCGGCGAGGTATCCAAGTGGGCAAAGAGGGCCACCACGGGCACCTCGCGATCGACGTTCGAGGGGACCGTCGCGGTGACGATCCCATGCCCGTCTTGCCCGGCGTCGTCAAGGCCGAGTTGGCGGAGTTCCTCGACCAACACCCTGCCCAACTCCAGTTGCCCGGGCGAGCTGGGGTAGCACTCCACCCCGGAGCGGGCGGTGGTGTCGATCTGCACGTATCGGAGGAAGCGCTCGAGGAGACGTTGGCGATTCATAGGGACCTCTCTGTTGCCAAGATGGTTCAGGGTTCGGGATTCAGGATGGAGGGGCGAGAGACGAGGGGTAAGGAGCGAGG